>JAICRN010000089.1 GCA_025937335.1 Microcoleus sp. TY_ISSM_2_bin.22 | reverse complement strand
TTTAAAGAGGTTTGGAAAATATCTTTGCCTCGAAATACGCCCAGAACAAATCCTTGCAGCAGTTGGCGGCGGGATTCCAGGGTAGTCGGTTTAGTGCTGGTTTCGTAAATCGGAACTATTGTCAAAAGACCCAGTTCCGGGACATGGCCCTGAGTTAGGCCGACGTAGTTGGTGACAATCATTTCTCCAGTATCGCGGCCTCGATCGAGCGCTGCGCGGATTTCTGCGTGGGAGGCGAGGTCAAAGCCCAATGCTGTCTCGTTTCCGGCTGTTGGTTCGACGTAGAAAGCCGGGAAGTATTCGGAACGTTGAGGGGCCTTGCGCAGTTCTCCTCGGGGGCCGCGCTCTGTAATCTCGAAGCTGGAGTCGGTTTCGCTTCTGGCTTTGGCTTCGTAGTTGCCACGCTCGGAATTGGGGACGCGGGGAGCCCAAGCCAGGAGTTGCAGGCTGGGGTGGACGGCTAGGGGACGGGCGACAAACCTGGCAAAAGAGGAACGCTCGACGGCGCTGAAGGCTTTCATGTAGTCGCTGAGGGCGAGAACTGCGTCTAAGTCGGAGTTTAGCTGGCGTTCGATGCCGATCGAAATATCGTCTATCCGGCGGTGCATTTCGTAGTCGCGGCGGTTGTCTTCCCAGTCCCAAACCAAGGCGAATGCCAGGGTGGACAGTCCTACACCCAAAGCGAGCGTCAACCCGGCTGGAATGTAGCGAGACCAGGATAAAGGTAGTTTTTTGAGCATAATTGCCTAGCGAATAAGGGCAGCAGATTAGCACACCGCTGAATGCGATTTATTTCGGCTTCTGAGTGCGGTTAATTCAAAACCCTGATAACTCAAGCACCGACGGCAATGAAGAATTAAAAGTTAGATATTGAAACTTTGAGATTAATTTCCGTTAGCGGAGCACGGGATTTCAATCCAGAATTCCGCTCCCTGTCCGGGCGCTGAGATGCACCGCAGGGTTCCCCTATGTTTTTCTACCACAATCTGATGGCTGATGGACAATCCCAAGCCTGTTCCAGACCCTACCGGTTTGGTGGTGAAGAAGGGGTCAAACAGCCGTTTGCGAACGTCTTCGGTCATTCCCGGGCCGCTGTCGGCGATGCAAATGACGATGCGATCGCAATTAACGAGCTGGCTTTTACTTTGGCTTTTCAAGCCTGCTTTTTTCATTTCAGTGCGAATCACGATCGTCCGAGGTTGCGGTTGGTTTTCTAGTGCGTCGATCGCATTGCTGATAATGTTGAAAAATACCTGATTAAACTGCCCCGCACAACAGTAAACTTTCGATATTTTTCCGTATTCTTTAATAATTTCGATCGGGTTTTGTTTATTTTCCTGATGCAATCGGTGTTGCAAAATTAACAGCGTGCTGTCAATTCCTTCATGAAGGTCGGCAAACTTCATTTCTGATTCGTGTAACCGCGAAAAATTCCGCAGAGACAACACAATTTTACTAATTCTTTCTACGCCGATTTTCATGGAATTGAGCATTTTTGGCAAGTCTTCCTTGAGGAAATCTAAATCTAATTCCTTAACTTTTTCAGCAATCTGAGGCACTGGGGATGGGTAGCTGTGCTGGTAGAGATTCAAGATTTCAATTAAATCGTGAAAATAGGTGTATGTATGAGAAATATTGCCCTTAATAAAAGTTGCGGGATTGTTAATTTCGTGGGCTATGCCGGCCACCATCTGACCGAGGCTCGACATTTTTTCTGATTGAACTAATTGGATTTGAGCGTTTTGTAGCTGTTCGTAGGCTTCTTGCAATTGGGCTGCTTGTTTTTTCAATTGAGATTGGGAAGCTTGGAGTGCTGCTTCGGAAATTTTACGGTTGGTAATATTTTCAATCATCCCTAATTTGTAAATAGGTTTTCCTTCGCCGTCTCGAATCAAAGTAGCTGTCACGTTTACCCAAACAATTTTACCTGTAGCGGTAATCTGGCGGATTTCGATTTGATAGCTGGTAATTTCTCCCCGATTGAGAGAAGCAGCAACTTGGAGATTTTTGGGATTATCTTCGGGATGGCCAAGGTCTATAAATGTTTGTGCGAGCAATTCGGCTGCGGTATATCCCAGCATTTCGCAGTAAGTTTTATTGACTCGCACTAACTTGTTATCGTCTAAATTAGCTAAGTATATAGCAATGGGTGCGTCTTCAAAAATTGTGCGAAACAGTTCCTCGCTGGCGCGGACTTTAGCTGCTAGGGAAAGCCTGTCAGTGATGTCTTCAAACGTAGACAAAATGCCGACAACATTGCCGTAATTGTCGTGTAAAGGTATTTTGTTGGTCTCCAAACAGCATTGGGTGCCGTCGGCTTGCATTTTGGATTCTATGATGTGATATTCTGGGGTGTTTGTTGCCATGATACGGCGGTCATCGGCTCGAAAAACTTCTGTTTCTTCCGGCGTCCAGGGCATATCGAAGTCGGTGAGACCGGCGATTTCATTGGGGTGATTGAAACCTGCGACTTTAGCAAAGTTTTTGTTGCCTCCCAAGTAAACTAAATCTCGATCTTTCCAGGCGATTAACTGAGGGATGTTGTTGATTACCAACCACAGCATTTTTTGGGAACTTTGCAAGGCTTCTGTACGTTCTAGGACGCGCTGTTCAAGTTCTTGATTGGCTTGTTGCAGGGCGATTTTTGACTTGCTGAGGGCGATTTCTGCTAGCTTGCGATCGCTGATGTCGATTGTCACCCCCTCCCAAAGTATATCGCCGCTCGGTTGCAGTTCGGGGCGGGCGATACCGCGAATCCATTTCAGTTTTCCAGATCGCGTTACGATCCGCCCTTCATATATCCAAGGTTTGAGAGTTTTGCCGGAAACTGCGATTGATTCTAACAGATTTTTTAGGTCGTCTGGATGTACCGTTGACCACATTAAATCGGAGTTTTGTTGAAGTTTTTCTGGATCTAATTCGTAGAGTTCCCAACAGCCGGAACTGACATAAATGAATTCATCGGAACCGTCTGGATGCAGCAAGTATTGATAAATCATTCCCGGCACGTTGGCGGCCATTTTTTGGAATCTGGCTTCGCTTTGCCGCAGTGCTGATTCTGCAAGTTTGCGATCGCTAATGTCAATCAACAAGCCGTCCCAAATAATGTCATCTTTTTCGCCCGGTTCGGGTCGCGAAGCCCCGCTAATCCACTTAATCCGATCGCCGCCGCCAAAAACTAATCTGCCTTCCCACCGCCAAGGCTCTAAAGTTTTAGCTGAGATAGCAACAGATTCGTGGAAGCTTGGCGCATCGTCTGGGTGAATCATTTCGATCGCTGGAATAGCTGAATTTTGGAGTACCTCTGGTTCTAATTCCCAGAGTTCGCGGCAGCCGGAACTGACGTAGGGGAATGACACAGTGCCGTCTGCTGCTAACTGAAATTGATAAATCATTCCGGGAACGTTGGCGGCTAGTTTTTGAAACCTCGCTTCGCTTTGCCGTAGTGCTGTTTCTGCTTCTACGCGATCGGTAATATCGTAAAATGCCGATAAAATTGCGGCTTCGCCATTAAAATTAATCGCTCGCATCGACATTTTTACCCAAAAAAAACTGCCATTTGCTTTCTTGAGGCAGATTTCTTTGCTGTCGCTAAAGCCGTTTCGTTTGACTAATTCTAGCAATTGACATCGATCGTTGATGTTGGCATAAAAATCAGTTTTTTTAACCCCAATAAGTTGTTCGCAAGTCAACCCTAAAGTTTCACCGAGAGCAGGATTTGCATACAAGATAAGGCTATCTTCTAGGCGCGTAATTAACAGGGGAACGGGAGTCGTGCGGGCAATTGCGCGCAATCTTTCTTCGCTTTCTTCCCTGGCTGTTTCGGCTGCTACTCTTTTGCTAATATCGTTCTGAACTCCGATAAAATGAGTTATTTTCCCCTCATTGTCTAGGATGGGAGAAACCATTAATTCATTCCAAAAAGGAGTTTTGTCTTTGCGATAATTTTTGAGAACTACCTGAGTTTCCGTTCCCGATCGTAAACTGCTGCGAAGTTTATCTAATTCTGCCCGATCGGTATCGGGGCCCTGCAAAAATCGGCAGTTGCGTCCAATAACTTCTTCGGCACTGTAACCGGTCAGTTTCTCAAAAGCAGGATTGCAGTAGATAATAGGTGTGTCAGGCTGGCGAGCATCGGCGATGAGAATGCTGTTGCTCGACGCTGCGATCGCCCGTTCTAGGAGAGACAGGTTGAAAGAGTCTGTTGTCATCGGTGGCAAGATCCAAACTCCCGAGGAGCGGACAGAACAATAAAAATTTATAAATAGCTTGAGCCATTCTTATTCTATAATTTTATTTTTAATTTAGCTTTGTTAACCAAGTCAGCATTCCACAAAAGCCGGCGGGTGAAACGACTAATACCATTTTAGATTGTAGATTTTAGATTGGCAATGGCTGATTCCATAATGGTTGGGAGCAGGGGCATAAAGTGGCCTTCTTGTTTGAAAGTATGATAACAGAAGGCATTCGGCACTTATCCATAAAAAAAGGTGAAAAGACCGAAGGCGGAAAGAAAACAAAAGGTGAAAATACGGCTATTTCCAACTTTTTTCTTCTCCTCCTTCCATCCGGCTCGTCAACCCTTTTAAATTGACAAGCTAATGGAAGAACCCCGAGCAGTTTTGTTTACTTCTATTCTGGCTTGAAAAGCTTCTTTCAGGTGGGGCATATGGGTAACGGTGAGGATGCAGGCGAAGTCGGAGGCGATCGCATTAATTGCAGCAATCAGCCGATCGCACCCTTCAGCATCCTGAGTCCCGAACCCCTCATCAATAATCAACATTTGCAAAGCGGTGCCCGCCCGCTGAGACAGCAGTCTCGCCAGCGCCAGCCGAATCGCAAAATTAATCCGAAAAGCTTCACCTCCGGAGTAAGTTTCGTAGGCGCGAGTACCGCGAGCATCAGCAATTAAAATGTCTAAAGTGTCAATCAATTTAGTTGCTTTTTTAGAAGAAGCAGCTCGCTGAGTAATAAATTGAACGTGCAATTGATTCGCGCTCAATCTCGCCAATATCTGATTGGTTTCAGCTTCTAGTTGAGGCAAAACATTTTCAATCATTAAAGCTTGAATGCCGTTTTTACCAAATGCTTGACCCAGCTCTTGATAAACTCGCTGCTGGCGTTTGGCAACTTGCATTTGCTCTTTTTGAGCTACTAGCTGAACTTGCAGAGTTTCCAGATTTTGCTGCTGCTGCTGGAGGCGTCCGAGACTTCCCAAATGTTGGTCTAGCTGCTGGCGGCGGCGTCCCATTTGCTGTTCGATCGCGCTGATTCGGGCTGTCGGATCGGGATGTTCTTGCAATTGCTGGTTCATCGCGGAAGTTTGAGCGCTGACAGCTTGCAAATCTCGATCGCGCACTGCGATGGAATTTGCTATTTCATTAACCCGCTGCTGCACTTGCGGGTACTGCACAGTTGCAGAACGCAGTTTTTCGGCGCGGGCGATCCAAAACTGCGATCGGCGCATTTCGCTCCGCACGTGTTCGTGCTGTTCCAAATTATAGCCAATTTCCGCAATGTATCTATCTAAAGATAGAATTTGCTGCTGTATTTCCGAGCTGTTTTTTTGCTGTTCTAACTGTTGCTGTACGGTGGCTAATTGAGTTTGCAAATCCGGCCGGCGGGCATTAATTTTATTCAGTTTTTGCTGAGCGTCTTTGATTTGAGCTTGCTTAATTTCCGCCCACCGCAAGCGCTTTTCATCGCTGCGGGCGAGGGAGTGGCTGCGATCGCTGTAATTGAGCTGTTGCAGTTGCTGTTCGATTTGCTGGAGTTCGCGCAAATCATCGACTGCATACTCGCCGGTGCGCAGCAACCGCTCGATTTCTGCAGCGTCTTGACGCAGACTTTGCAGTCGGTTTTCGTCTTGGCAGAGGCTATCTAATTGTGCTTGCAAATGACTGCGGCGTTCCCGCAATTCTTGGTAGGGCGCTAATTCCTCTTCTAGTTCGCGGTATTCATGTCTGAGGACTTGAATTTCGCGCTCGGAGACGGCCAACTGTTCGCGGACAACCCACAGTTGGTTCCAGATTTCCTGCTGTTGGGAGTGGTGTTTTGCGACTACCAAATTCCAGTAGTGTTCGTCTAAAGGTCGATCGCACAAAGGACAATTGCCAAAATTTGCATCCCGCACCATTAAATGCGAATTCGATGGCTCGTTTTCCGCAAAATTCGAGGCTTTACCTTCGCCTGCGGTTTTTTCTCCTTCATGTTTCCGCAGCAGTTGCAGTTTTTGGTCGATCTCGGCGAGTCTGGTTTGATAGTCGCGGCTTTTGGCTTGCAGGTTTCCTAGAAAGTCGTGCCTTTCTTGACCTTTTTCGCGGACTCGCTGCTGATAAACTCGCTTGTTTTCCAACTGCAAAATTTGATTGGCGATGGCCGAGATTTCCTGCTGTAATTGCGGCTGTCGCTGCTGCTGTTGAACTTGCACCTGTCGGTTGATTTCCTCTAAGCGGGCGGTTAAACCGGCGCGGGCGCGATCGAGCTTTTGTTGCTTTTGCTGCTGCTGTTGTAGCAGCGGCGAAACTTGCAGTTGCAGTTGCTCTAGTTCGTTGAGGCGCGATCGAACTGCTTGCAACTGTGCGAGTCCTTTGTCAACCTCCGGCTGCTGTTTGAGAATCTCCAGAACATCTTTTTCATCTTGTTCTAAAACCTCTAATTGAGCTTGCAACTGCTGAATTTTGCTTTGCAAAAAGCTCAGTTCTTGCCGCTGCTGTTCTTGCAATTGCTGGCGCTGATTTTGGGCTTGTTGGTTAGCTTTGAATTTGCCAGCCAGAGTTTCTTCTGTCGCTTGCAAGCTGTGGAAATACGCGATGCCTGCTGTTATTTCATTTTCTTGTCCTAGGAGGGCTTGCAGCTCATTTTGCTGCTGTTTGGCTGCGCTGAGTTCTTGCTGCAAGCGGCGGCATTCTTGAGAGATATTGTAGTGCTGTTGCTGGTGGCCGGCGAGGAGTTTTTGCCAAGTTTGGCGGTTGTGGTGTTGGAGTTGCAGTTGCTGTAACTCGGTTGTGTCGGCTTGCTGCTGTGAAGAGAGTAAATCGGTTGCTTGCTGCAATTGAATTTGTTCGGAGGCGATCGTCTCTTTTTGTTGCAGTTGCTCTTGTACGGTTAGCAAACTCTGTTTGAGCACTTCGACTTGAGCTTTAAATTGTTTGGAGGTATCCTTGGCTTGGTCGGATAAAGTATCGTAGGAGTCGAGTTTGAGCAGGTTGGCTAAAACTTGTTTGCGTTCGATCGGCTTTTTGAGCATAAATTCATCAGCTCGCCCCTGCCGCAAATATGCCGAGTTGATGAACGTATCGTAGTCTAGTTTGATGTGTTCGAGGATTTTTTGCTGAGTTGTTCTCAGACCTTTGTCTGTCAGCGTGCGAAAATTCACCCCCCCCGACCCCCCCTTACCAAGGGAAGAATTCACTTCTTCTGGGTTCCCTTTACCAAGGGAAGAATTCACTTCTTCTGGCCCGCCCTTACCAAGAAAGGGGGGGTTTGTTGCTACTTGAAATTCCAAACTTCCCGAGTGTCCGCGCCGGCGGTTGCGAATCACCCGGTAGATTTGGCCACCGGTGGAGAAAGTGAAATCAACGCGCACATCAGTTTCGCCGATATGGATGATATCGTCTTCCGTATCGCTGCGGCAACAGCCCCAAAGTGCCCAGCATATGGCTTCTAAGAGGGAGGATTTGCCAGCACCGTTAGGCCCGCAAATGCAAGCGGTGTGCAGGCCGCGAAAGTCTAAAGCAGCTTCGCGATAGCTGAGAAAATTTTTGAGCGTAAGTTGTATAGGAATCATTTAGGCCATCGCGCCATACAATCTATCTATAAATAACACTATTTGTACGCTGTTGCCTAGTTATTCAATCTAGATCCAGAACAATTGTCAGTGCTTCTGCAATTTCTTCCATAATTGTCTCGGACAGGGTTCCGAGTTGTCGGACAAATCTTTGTTGGGAAACGGAACGGACTTGAAAAGCGTCGGCGGCGGAGACTTTAGTCAAGCCATTTTCGCCGCTGGGTTTTAGTCGAACCATCCAATTTCTCTCGGTGTATCGCTCTTTCCAGTCAGTGATAGGAACAATAACTTCAAGCAGCAAAATTCCCACCGTTTCATCACTGACAATTACTACCGGACGGGTTTTGCCGATTTCGGCGCCCACAGTAGGCTCAAGCGCAACCAGCCAGATTTCACCTCTACGCATTAGTTTTTATCCCTGCGTTAAGGCATTCTTCCTCGGATTCAAAATAGGGTTCGCTGTCAGCCGACCACAAATCATGTAAAGCACCTCCCGGCATATAATCTTTTACTGCTGCTTCTGCTGCGGCTCTGAGTTTCCGTTTTCTCTCAGCTTTGCGCTGGGCTTTTTCTTCTATTTCTTCGCGCATCATCCGCGAAGCTGTTTCGATGATTTCTAGGCGTTCTTCTGCTGTCAGATTTTTGAGTGCTGCTAAGATTTCTGTTTTGGTCACGGTTTTTTCGGGTGGTTGGTGAGAATGTGCGATCGATCTTATATCTTGCACCATTTTCAATAATCCTTTTTTGGGCGGGCTCTCCGGCCCACCCCACAAGAAAATCTACTCTTTGTGGAACGGGCCGGAGAGCCCGTTCTTGACAAGAATGACGCAACATCTCCGATCGATCCAACCATCATTATATCTTTCACAAAAATCAATCTAGGCGCTCTGTGCTTATGACGCAACCTACATTACCGGTCTGTGCTTGTGGCGCACCCTACATGAATCGCATTAACAGATTTTCCATCATCAAAAAGGGTTGACTGTATTCCTACAGCCAACCCCGCCCGTATTTATTTGTCCTGCGTTTGCTCAAACAGCCACACTACCTGACAACATTAGGGAACGTATAGCCGACACCGACTAACAATCCCACTTCAGCTCCATCGACAAAACCAATATTCAGTCCCGCTGTTGCTGTAAAATTGCTCGACAGCGGCACATCTACACCCCCTGAAAGCAGGAAGCCAAAAGTACCGTCATCCCCGGTAGAAATTAGCACGCCAGCACCTGCATAAGGAGCAGCAGTAATCACAAAATCCTCGCTGACTTCGACGGTCTCTTGAGATACAAAATCGTAGGTAACAGGAACTAGAAAAGCTAAGTTGTCGCGGAACAAAACAGTCGGTCTGACCGAGAAATTGTTCGTCAAACCGATTTTGCTAATAATCGCAAATGAACCGTCGCCTAAGGCTGAATCTCCGCCAAAACCTAGATTGCCGCCAATCCCGACGTAGCTGGGCCCAGAACGGGTAGCTCGCCCTGGTCGGATTTGAGTTCCTTGAGCCACTTTTTTAGTTGGTTCTGAGGCAGTTGCGGGTTTTTCAGCAACTTTCGGTTGGTTTGTCAAAGCTGAGGCGGAAGTGCTGACAGGATTGCTCAACAATTCTTGTGCTGTTTTGACTTCTTGTTCTTCCTTCGTTGCTGTTACTTCAAGATTATTGCTCTCGGCAACAATTGAGGTAGGTCGATCGTTCTTTTTGGCATTCTCGACCGTTGACTCCTCTTTGACGCTATTATCAGCAATTTTAGCGGTTTCTTCCGACTTTTCTGTCTCAGCAGCAATGGAGGTACTTGGCGCAGTTTCTGTTCCAGCTATTTCAGATGTTGCTGCTTCCGATTTTTCTGGTGTTGCAATAGATACTTGCAAATTGGCTGCCGGTTCAGAGGCTGCTGGCTCTGCCGTTTCTGTTAGTTCGCTCCAACTGATAGAATCAATTTTTTTATTACTAGCCGTTGTTTCTGCGTCTGGTTTAACTGCTGAAGTTGCCGCAGGCTCAGAAATTTGGTCAATATTTTGAGCTGCGATTGTTGCAGTTGTACCGATATCGGGCAAGTTACCAGTTTCAGCTTTCGCTGACAGGGTACTGCAACAAACAGCTAAAGCAGCAAGATTTATTAACGCGAAAGTAGACTTGGAAAAGAGACTATTCATAGAAACTCCTCAATGAACCGTGTGTTAAAAGTGTAAGTGTTTGAGGGCGACCGTCGAGAGCTTTGCTAAAAAAAGACACAAATATGAGTTGTGTTGTTCCTAGATTGGCACTCAACCGTTGATGAGTCAACTCTCAAGCTGATTAGATTTAAGAACTGACGGCCGGTTTAGAGGCTAATTTAAATTTACCTATCGATCGGCTAAAAATCAATCCTAGGGATGATTTCACCCTCGATCCTGTTTAATTGAGGGGTCGATCGCGCGTCTGGCTTGCATTCTACAATTCTGTACTTGGGGGCGCTGCACTCGCAGCCACGCCGGAAAAATCCGGTTTTTGAGGGCGCACCGCCTCGAAACCAAGAGACAGCAAGCTTTCAAAACCGTTTTGGCAGCCCCGCCGTCCAAAGCAAGTGCAGTTAAAACAACGCGATCGGCTGCTGCACAGTCCCTGACAAGTAATGTAGAATAGCACTAATCGGACAAACATTTGTAGCTCGATCGTGTCAAATTTACTAAATATTATTAGAATTGTGTAAAATTTAGTGTTCTATTTGTAAAGTTTAGCCTTCGCTTTCGCTCATGGTCTGACCATCTCACAACAGCACTCAACTAAACAAGTAAAAAAATACAAATTATCTCATCTCAACCTGACTTTATGAGCAAAGTTCTAGTCATATTAGGCGAATTGAGCGATCGCGACATCGATTGGATGCTCGCCAACGGCACCCGCACCCAAATCCTCCCCGGCACAACCCTCATCACCGAAGGTCAGCCCTTAGACGCCCTCTACATAGTTCTGGATGGAACTTTGAGCGTTGCTGTATCATCTTTGGGCGACAAAGAAATTGGAAAAATTATTTCCGGGGAAGTGTTGGGGGAAATGTCTTTTGTAGACGGAAGGCTTCCTTCTGCTAGCGTCACGGCAATTGAAGAGTGCCTCATCCTGTCAATTCCGAGGCGGCTGCTAACTGAAAAACTCGAGCAAGATGTGCTTTTTTCCCTGCGGTTTTATCGGGCGATTACCAAATTTCTGTCGTCGAGACTCCGGGGTACAGTCAAACGCTTCGGGGATGATAGTGATTATTTAATGTATCAAGAGCCCGACGACGACGAGCGCGCCATCGGGCAAAATGTCGAAAATCCCGATAATCCCGATTTGGCTGAATCGAGATTTCAATGGCTGCTGCAGCGTTTGAAGGGGAATTGATGTTGGGAGCATCTCAATGAAAGCAGGCAAGCTAGAAATTGGAGGCAGGAGTCAGGAGGCAGGAGGCAGAAGGAAAGAGGCACAAGGAAGGAGCCAGAAGAAGTGTTTTTACAAATATGAGATGCTCCCTTGAAGTTCGGCAACGAGCAGTGTACGGAATTTAATGGATTTAACACCAATTTCTAGTTACCAATTTCTAGTTACCAATTAGAAAACATATTTTTCAGCGACGCGCCAATAGCGGGAAAAACGCTTCAAATCAATGTAACCATCGTAGCGGACAAAGGGTTCCGGTGGCAAAACTTCTATTGGGTGCGATCGCTTAATTTTCCGGCAAATATCCTGAAACCGAGGACTGGGACTTTCCGCAGTCACCACTTGATTGGCGCCGGATTCGATCGCAAAAGCGATAACTTCCGCCGCCACATCGCCCCGCCGGATAACTACAGGCAACTCCAGCAAACATTCGTAAATAAACACCATTCGTTTGAGACTCAACTGCCATTCATCAATCAGCGCATCATCCCAAACCCAGATTGCCGGTGCCTCTGGGTGCGCTTGAAAAGCGGGGCATTCAGGACTCAAACAGTCGCCGTGCAGCCAAATAATCGGATTGTTCATAAATGGGGAATGGGGAATGGGGAATTGCTATTTGGTATTTGGTATTTTGTATTTGGTAACTAATGACAACAGTCAACAGTCAACCAATAACTTTTTAATTTCTGCGACCTTTTTTAGGGCGGTCCCAACTTTTAGAACCGCCGCTGCGATCGACCTTTTCTCCATGAGGAAACAACTGCCCTTCCAAATATTCGTAAGTTCCCTCAAAATCGCATTGCCCGTACAGAGGACAATCGCGACAATAAACCGCCTTAGTGTAACGCTCCAAATTTTCCCGATTAAAAAAATAAGGCTTGTGGCTAAAAGTGCTGGCTACCCACTGCCAAGAAAGATTGTTGCTTGCCGGATCTCCATCTAGCAAGTGTTGCAAAAACCAGCGAGCTCCGGCTTGCCAGCGCACGCGGCGCCAGTGTACCAGATAAGCGGCAGTCCACATCCGCTGGTGGTTGTGCAAATAACCAGTGTCTCGCAACTGGCGGCTGAAACTGTCGATGCAAACCAAACCAGTCGTGCCCTCGACGACATCCTCCGGCAGAGTTTCGCTGTAATATGAAGCAGTGTAACCAGTTTTGTAGGCTTCCCGGTCTTCCCAAATTCCCTTGCCCCATTCGGCGTACAGTCGCTGCCAAT
>JAICRN010000006.1 GCA_025937335.1 Microcoleus sp. TY_ISSM_2_bin.22 | reverse complement strand
TTTTCAAAGGATTGTACCAAAGACCGTTGTAAATCATTTGGCTGTAAGTTTCTTCGATGCCGCGCTTGTATCGCGTGACATCTGCTGTCAGCGTCAAACTTTCTAAGTCCCGGTGCGCGTGCATCAAAACTAAAATCGCTGGTGTTTCGTAAATTTCCCGCGATTTAATCCCGACTAAGCGGTTTTCAATCATGTCGATGCGCCCGACTCCGTGATTTCCAACTATTTCGTTGAGTTGGGAAATTAAGGCGACTGGTGATAATTTTTTGCCGTTCAAACTGACAGGATTGCCGCACTCAAAATCGATTTCTATGTATTCGGGTGTATCGGGAGTTTGCTCGATCGCCTTTGTCATCAAATAAACTTCCTCCGGCGGTTCCGCCCAAGGATCTTCGAGGATTCCGGCTTCAATTGCCATTCCCAACAAGTTGCGATCGATGCTGTAAGGAGAAGATTTTTTCACGGGCGACGGAATGCCGCATTTCTCGCCGTATGCGATCGTTTCTTCGCGGCTCATTTTCCACTCCCGCGCCGGTGCTAAAATTTTAATCTTGGGATTGAGCGCGCCGATCGACACATCGAACCGCACCTGATCGTTTCCTTTACCCGTACACCCGTGGGCGATCCCATCTGCACCGTATTTTTCGGCAGCTTCTACTAACAATTTAGCAATTAGCGGGCGAGCCAGCGCCGTAGAAAGGGGATAGCGATTTTCGTAAAGTGCGTTAGCTTGAATTGCTGGAAACGCATAGTTTTTGACAAAATCCTCGGTAGCGTCGATCACCAGCGATTCCGAAGCACCGGATGCCAAAGCTTTTTTGCGGATCGGTTCTAATTCGTCTCCCTGTCCCAAATCCGCAGCCAGAGTAATTACCTCTTCCACACCCCACTCGTTTTTGAGGTAAGGAATGCAGACGGAGGTATCGACTCCGCCCGAATATGCTAGCACAACTTTTTTAGCGCGACTCATTGCTATTTACATCCTGAATTTAACTGACATCTTGCACTATTGTCACCAAGCTTTTTAGGGCGGGCTCTTCGGCCCACCCCACAATAAAATTTAATTTTTGTGGAACGGACCGGAAAGCCTGTTCTGGAGAATGGTGTAAGATGCTCATCCACAAAAAAATGTCATTTTTGTGGAACAGGCATCTTGCCTGTTCTGGAGAATGGTGCAAGATGTGATATTTAACCGACTTTTCATTATGCACCTAATTGAGATCGATTCTTGTCAGAAATAGTACAGATTTATATATTCTTTTTTTGTTAAACTTTGCTATTTCCCGGGGGAGTTGCTGCGAAAAATCTGCTACCGTGGGATACGGTAACTGTGGCGATGGGGAAAAGTCGTGTTTTTTAGTGTTGTGATTCCGACGTACAATCGTAAACCGATTTTGGCAAAATGTCTACTGGCTTTGGAAAATCAGCAGTTCGGTGAGATTGTCAGAGAGTATGAAGTAATTGTCGTGGACGACGGCTCGACTGACGGGACGCTGGAGTGGTTGGCGGCCGATGCCGACTTGTTGCCTCACGTGCGCGCGATCGCCCAATGTCATCAAGGCCCCGCCGCTGCCCGGAATTTGGGCGTTGAAGATGCTAAGGGCGATACGATTATTTTTATTGACAGCGATTTGGTCGTTACGGAGCATTTTTTGCAAGCACACGCAGATGCTTTGCTACAGGGTTACAAAGATACTGATGCGGTTTTTACTTACGGAAGCGTAATTAATACTTGTAATTTCGATAATCCTACTTCAGAACCTTACAAAATAACGGATTTTTCGGCGGCTTATTTTGCTACGGGAAATGTGGCGATCGCCCGCCACTGGCTGCTCGCTGCTGGACTGTTTGACACTCGCTTTCAACTCTACGGATGGGAAGATTTAGAATTGGGTGTCAGGTTAAAAAAATTAGGTTTGAAACTGATTAAATGTCCGGCTGCGGTAGGCTATCACTGGCATCCACCTTTTAGTTTAGACCAAATTCCGGGCATGATTGACCGAGAAATTCAGCGCGGGAGAATGGGAGTTTTGTTTTATAAAAAACACCCGAATTGGGAAGTGCGGATGATGATTCAAATGACGGTTCTGCACCAAATACTGTGGGGAGTTTTATCTTTGGGCGGGATACTGAACGAGCGGACGATGACACCTTTGTTGCAGTGGTTGATTGACAAAGGCAAGCCGCAGTTAGCTTTAGAAATAGCTCGCATTTTTCTGAATTGGTATAATGTGAAAGCTGTGTATGCCGCTTGCGGTGAATTGCAGGCTGATACAAAAATGCCATAGATCGGCCCGATCGCGCCAACAAAAGATAAGATCTTGTAGGAGGTTGTGAGGGTGAGTTTATTTGCCGTTTAGAGTAAGTATATCTACTGAAAAAACCGAACACCGAGCAACCCGGTAAATGTAGGTCAAACCGGGTTCTAAACACTATAAAAGTTTTACGTTTAATGAAACTTGGCTGCTGAGTCGGTGATTTGAGGAATATCGGCTGTTTTCTTCATCGGCTGCGACAATTTACTCTGAAAAAAAACAACAATCAATTAAGAATTTCTGATACAGTTAATACACATATAATGGGTGCGCTATCTTGGCGATGAGAGGGTTACGCTGCCATAGCTTGAAAGGAGGCTGACTGTCTAATTTATCCTGCCATAGCTGATAAAAGTATCGCATACAGTAGCTCATTGAGCGCCTGACATCCAAAAACAGGATGCGGATCTGGTTGAAACTTGTATTGTTCACATCCCGGCAATAAATTAACCTCTACCTAATACTATTGCTGCGACAAGCTAATAGTTATACTACCAACGGTTGGGGTTTTAATAAATTTTGAGGATATTAAAAAATAATACTTAGAGGGGGTCTGTTGTGAATGAATCTGAAAAAAAACACGCTAAAATACAAACACTGGCATCTGAAAGCGATGCCTTAAAACAAAATATTTTAATGGTAGACGATAACCCAGAAAGCTTACGCCTTTTATCTCAGCTTTTGTCTAAGCGGGGATATAAAGTGCGGGCTACACGGGATGGCAAACAGACTTTCAACTTAGCTTTATCGAGTGCACCGGATTTAATTTTGCTGGACATCGTGATGCCCGGTATGGATGGATATCAAGTTTGCCAACAGTTAAAAGCTTGTCCCGAAACTAAAGATATTCCTGTAATTTTTATCAGCTCTTTAAATGAAGTATTTGATAAAGTTAAAGCTTTTTCGCTGGGGGCGGTAGACTACATTACTAAACCGTTTCAAATAGAAGAAGTGGTGGCTCGCGTCGAAAATCAACTGCTGCTCAGTCGGCTTTCTAAGCAAATTGTAGCACAAACGGCGCGGCTGGAAGCAGAAATAGAAGAACGCAAGCGGATCGAAGCAGAACTCCGAGACAGCCAACGCTGGCTGTCGGCAGTAATTCAAACAAATCCTAATCTTTTGTACGTTTACGATGTGATAGAACAGCGAAATCTCTATTTTAACCGCGAAATATATAGCGATATCGGCTACACAATTGAAGAAATACAGCAGATGGCAGGAGCATTTATTCCCAACTTAATACACGCTGACGATTTGCCTGCATTCTCAGAACATATGAGCAGAATGGAGACAGCAAAAGACGGTGAAAACTTTGAGTTGGAGTGCAGAATCCAGCACAAAAACGGTGAATATCGCTGGTTTTTGAGCAGGGATACCGTGTTTGCCCGAACAGCGGACGGCAAACCTTGGAAAATTTTGGGAACTGCTACTGAAATTAGCGATCGCAAACGAGCAGAACTCGAACTTAAAACAGCTTTAACGGCTTTGGAGCGACAAATAAAGCAAAGATTTTTACTAGAAACAATTACTCTGGAAATTCGCTACAGCTTAAATCAGGAGCAAGTTTTTCAAACAGCGACTGCTCAAATAGGGAGAATTTTTAATGCTGATTGCTGCTTGATTCACACCTACACCGAACACCCGACTCCCCATATCTCTTGTGTTGGTCAGTATACAAAATCAGGAGCCGAATCGCTTTTCGATGTAGAAATTCCTGTGGATGGCAATCCTCACGCTCAGTTTGTATTGTCGCAAGATAATGCTGTAGTTTCTGACGATGTTTTTGCCGAACCGCTGCTAAAAGATGTCAGAGATTTGTGCTGCCAAATAGGTTTGAAGTCGATGGTATCCGTTCGCACTTCCTACCAGGGAAAAGCCAACGGAATGATGTGTTTGCACCAGTACGATCGCCCCCGCCACTGGACGGAAGATGAGATCGGACTATTGAAAGCTGTGGCGGCACAAATGGGAATTGCGATCGCTCAAGCCAATCTTCTCGAACAAGATAAGCAGCAGCGACTTAAACTTCAACAAAGCGAAGCTAGTCTAGCAGCAGCCCAGAAAATTGCCCATATCGGCAGTTGGGAATTTGACGTAATCTTGAATAAATTTACCTGGTCATCAGAAGTTTTTCGCCTTTTTAATCTCGATCCAGCCATTCCTGAACCGACATACTTCCAACTTTTGGAAATGTATCATCCCGACGACAGAGAGATTTTTGACCAAAGTATAAACCTAGCTATCTCACAAGGAATTCCCTACAAAATTGAATTGCGAATTTTGCCTGCCAGCGGTCATATCCGATATGTGGAGATCAGGGGGGAAACTATTTATAGCGAAAGTGGAGAAGTAATCCAACTGTTGGGAACAGTAATGGATATTACTGAACGCAAACAAGCAGAAGCAGCTTTACGGATTAGCGAAGAACGTTTTTATCTGGCATTTGAAGGCTGTGCTATGGGATTGTGGGATTGGAACGTGCAGACGGGAGAAGTATATTTTAGTTCGCGGTGGAAGACGATGTTGGGGTATGAAGTGGAGGAGATAGAAGATAGTTTTCAATCCTGGGAAAGACTGTTACATCCAGAGGATTTGCCACAGGCTCAAGCAGCGATCGAAGCTCACTTTCAAGGAAAAACTTCTATCTACGAAGTGGAATTTCGGATGCTGACAAAATCCGGCGAGTGGAAGTGGATTTTGGCTCAAGCGAGGGTGATGGAGCGCGATGATTCGGGAAATCCTCTGCGGATGACGGGCACGCACATCGATATTAGCGATCGCAAACAAGCAGAAGCAGCTTTGCAATTTAGCGAACTACGAGAACGGGAGAAAGCGCAACAGTTAGAACAAACTCTGGAATACTTAAAAAATGCTCAAGCCCAGCTAATTCAAGCCGAAAAAATGTCAAGTATCGGGCAAATGGTTGCGGGGGTTGCCCACGAAATTAATAACCCCGTCAACTTTATCTACGGCAATATTATTCCCGCCGCACAGTACGCTCGCGATTTACTAAAATTGATCGAACTCTACCAGCAACACTATCCCGAACCAATTCCCGAAATTGCCCGAGAATTGGCAGAAGTAGAGGTGGATTTTATCGCTGACGATTTCCCGAAAATCATGGCTTCAATGCAAGAAGGTGCTAACCGAATTAAGCAGATCGTTCTGTCTTTGCGAAACTTTTCGAGACTCGACGAAAAAGAACGCAAAGTAATCGACATTCATGAAGGGATAGAGAGCACTTTGGTGATTTTGCAGCACCGATTGCAGTCACAGCAAAAACGTCGGGAAATTCAAGTTATTAAAAATTACGGCAAACTGCCAAAAGTCGAGTGTTATCCGGCTCAATTAAACCAGGTATTTATGAATTTGCTGTTGAATGCGATCGACGCTGTGGAAGAGTCATCAGCAAACTGTACTTGCAAAGTTAACCAAATTCGCATTGTTACTGAAGTCAGCAGCAAAAATCAAATCCGCGTCAGGATTGCTGACAGCGGGCCCGGTATCTGTCCGGAGGTTCAGTCAAGGATGTTTGACCCGTTTTTTACTACTAAACCGATCGGCCGCGGCACAGGTTTGGGATTGTCCATTAGTTACCAAATTGTTAAAGACACCCACGGCGGCAAGCTGGAGTGTCATTCAGAAGTTGGCTGCGGAACCGAATTTGCGATCGAACTACCGATTTCGCAAAAGTTGAAACTTAAAAGTTAGGAGAAGCTGTCATATGATGTCCGGTAAATTAACCATAATTCTTGTGGGGGCGGGTTCACCAACAATCTACAATATCAGCCAGAGACGAGCGTAAACGCCCCTACACCGTCAGATTAGGGGCAATTCAACGGACATCATATTAATCGTCTACCAAAACCTATTGTAGGGTACGTCATAATCTGACATTTTCTGCTCTATATCCTGCCAAGAGTCTGTGATTTAGTTTAAGCTTATCCTAACGGTGATATAATAACAAGTTACCTTTTTGAACCCCAGACGTTCCGCTGCTAAAATTAGTAGTGGATATTACAGTTGCTATTATACAAACTCTGTCAACATACGTCTGCTGTAGCATCTACCACATTTTAACTGAATTATGACTGACTCAATTCGCTTCCTCATGTGTGCTCCCGACCATTACGATGTGGATTACGTAATTAACCCTTGGATGGAGGGCAACGTACACAAATCATCGCGCGATCGCGCCGTCGAACAGTGGAAAAAACTCTACCACGTCCTCAAAGACAACGCCGTGGTAGACCTCGTACCGCCCGAAAAAGGCTGGCCGGATATGGTTTTCACCGCCAACGCAGGCTTGCTTTTAGGCAATACTTTCGTCCTCAGCCGTTTCTATCACAAAGAACGCCAAGGCGAAGAACCCTATTTCAAAGCATGGTTTGAAAGCAAAGGTTTCACCGTGCACGAACTCCCGAAAGACTTGCCGTTTGAGGGTGCAGGCGATGCTTTGCTCGATCGCGAAGGCCGCTGGTTGTGGGCGGGATACGGCTTTCGTTCCGAGCTCGACTCGCACCCGTTACTAGCAAAATGGCTCAATATAGAAGTGCTGTCGCTGCGTTTAGTTGACGAACGTTTCTATCACCTAGACACCTGTTTTTGTCCCCTGACAGGCGGCTATTTGCTCTACTATCCAGCAGCATTTGATTCCTACTCAAACCGCTTAATTGAAATGCGAGTTGTGCCGGAAAAACGGATTGCCATCGAAGAACCAGATGCTGCGAACTTTGCCTGCAATGCCGTCAATATTGACAAAATTGTGGTCATGAATAAGGTCAGCGAAAGCTTAAAAACGCGCCTCACTAATGCTGGGTTTAAAGTAATTGAAACACCATTGAGCGAATTTCTGAAAGCTGGCGGTGCTGCTAAGTGCTTGACCCTGCGGGTCACAGAACCGGTGCAAGAAGATCGATCGGCAAACGTGATGGTAGAAAGCCGCACAATCCGCATGGAAGGCCACCTGCTCGATGCCGGTTTAATCAGCCGCGCTTTAGACTTAATTATCGAAAACGGCGGCAGTTTCCAAGTGCTCAACTTCAATTTAGGAGAGCAGCGACAAAGCACATCATCTGCAGATGTCAAAGTTTCGGCTCCTTCCCACGATGTGATGGAAGAAATCATGGGACTGCTGATTGATTTGGGTGCAGTGCCCCCACCGCAAGAGATTTGCGATGCTATTTTAGAGCCTGTAGTGCAAGATGGCGTTGCCCCGGACGACTTTTACGTGAGTACGATTTATCCCACGGAAGTGCGGGTAAACGGTCATTGGGTGAAAGCGCAAAATCAGCGGATGGACGGTGCTGTTGCTATTACTGAAACTGCTGATGGCCCAGTGGCTAAATGCAAATTATTGCGCGATTTAAAAGTAGGAGAAAAAGTAGTTGTTGATGTGGTTGGCATCCGCACCATCCGCAAAACAGAATCGCGGGAACAGCGGAATTCTCAAGAATTCAGCTTTATGTCCGGCAGCGTTTCTAGCGAGCGCCGCGTAGAATTGGTAGTGGAACAAGTAGCGTGGGAATTGCGCCAGATCCGCGATCGGGGTGGTAAAGTTGTAGTTACCGCAGGGCCGGTGGTCATCCATACTGGGGGTGGCGAACATTTAGCGCGATTAATTCGCGAAGGTTACGTACAAGCGTTGTTGGGCGGAAATGCGATCGCAGTTCACGACATGGAACAATCAAGCATGGGAACTTCTTTAGGAGTTGACATGAAACGCGGCGTAGCTGTGCGCGGCGGACACCGCCATCACTTGAAAATAATTAACAGCGTGCGCCGTTACGGGAATATTGCAAAAGCTGTTGAAGCCGGGCTGGTTACTAACGGTGTCATGTACGAGTGCGTGAAGCATAATATCCCGTTTTCCCTAGCAGGTTCGATCCGGGATGACGGGCCGCTTCCCGACACGCAAATGGATTTAGTTAAGGCTCAAGAAGAATATACTGAGCTGTTACGAGGTGCGGATATGGTGTTAATGCTGTCGTCTATGCTGCACTCAATTGGTGTGGGAAATATGACGCCGGCGGGTGTGAAGATGGTCTGTGTGGACATTAATCCGGCGGTGGTGACGAAATTGAGCGATCGGGGTTCGATCGAGTCTACTGGAGTTGTTACCGATGTGGGATTGTTTCTCAGTTTGTTGGTGAATCAATTGGATAAGTTGACCAGCCGCCATCATGTAACTCAATCTGTTTAGATGTAGCGCGGAATCGGCGGTTGAAACCGCGTCTATACAAACGAAGTCCGCCTTTGCGGACTGAAGAATAAAGCGCGTAGGGTGCGCACTGCGCACCTTACGAAATCGTTATAAATCTTGAGGGCAAAAGCAATGGTACAGGAATTAATAGACCTGAGAAATTGTATTTTGGAAGGCAGGAATAAAGATGCTCTAGCAATTGTCGATGAATTAGAGGGCATGAGCAAACAAGCAACTCTGCGGAATATAGGCTCTTTTTTACTGATTCTACTCATCCACCTAATTAAAAACCAAGTTGAACAGCGTTTAACAAATTCTTGGGCAGCTTCTATTGCTAATTCTGTCCGAGGTATTAAAAAGCTCAATCTCAAAGATAATAAAACATCCTACTACATCAATCCCTCCGAGTGGGAGCCTTTTATAGAAGATGAACTAGAAGCCGCAATTCGTGAGGCTAGCAGAGAAGTGTTGGAAGGAAATTTAAGCCGCGGTCAACTAAATCAAAGAGTGGACAGAGAGCAAATTATGGCGATCGCAACTGGGCTACTATCTCTGACCTACACTTATTCTAGAGGTGAATTCGAGGATGCGATCGATGAATATTTATCGCAGTTGCCTGGGGGTGCAGATTGGAATTTAGAGAGTTAAAAATAGAAAAAGGCATTGCTGTAAAATACTGAGGGTAATAAACGATTAAACGATGTGTGCGATCGCACCCTATAGAAAACTATTCGTAAATCAGAGCGTGGCTGGGGCCGGTTTACTGGTTCTTTAGCGCTTTTTTACACATTTTGGTGAACCCGCCCCAACATCGGCTGCAACTTTGTGCAATAAAAAATTTGTGCAATAAAAAACCTCAGACCAGCAAGCCTGAGGACCGGAGTTCCTGAAAATCGTCACTTCTTACTATTGTCGCCAACTAACAGCACAAAATACAAGAGGGGTACAACCCACCGCGGCAGCTTTTGCCAGACAGACAGAGAAATTTTGAGTTGTGAATTTTGAGTTAAAGAGTTTTTAATTGAACACTTCAATTGGTAAAACAATTCCTCTCCCCCTTGACCAGTCTGGGTCGATCGAATTATGCCTTAGGAGGGCGTCTGTCCTCGAGCGCAATATAAGGAGCACCGTGACTCCCCGTATATATTTGAGTCGGGCGGTAAATGCGGTTTGCCTCTAGCTGTTCCTTCCAGTGGGCCAGCCAACCGGCAACGCGGGCGATCGCAAAAACCGGCGTAAACAAGTCGATGGGAATTCCCATTTTTCGATAAACCAGACCAGAATAGAAATCTACATTTGCATAAATTCCTTTGTGGCCCAAGTTCTCCTCAACCACTTCTTCCAACTTGATAGCAATGTCGTAATAATCGTCGCGGCCGAAGTTGTCAAATAACTGTTCTGCTAACCCTTGGAGAATAGTTGCTCTCGGATCTTTCACCTTGTAAACTCGGTGACCGAATCCCATAATTTTGTCCTTGTTGGCAACGCACTTCTCGACAAAAGGCCGCACGTTTTCTACCGAACCAATTTCCTGCAACATATCAATCACTTCTTCATTAGCTCCCCCGTGCAGGGGCCCCGCCAAAGTGCCAACTGCCGAAGCAATCACCCCGTAAGGGTCTGTCAGCGTCGAAGCTGTTACCATTGCCGAAAATGTAGAGGCATTAATTGTATGTTCGGCGTGGAGAGTCAGACAAGTATCAAAAATGCTAGCTAACAGCGGATCGGGTTCTTGCTCGTTGAGCATATAAAGAAAGTTAGCCGAGTAGTTCAAGTCATCCCTCGGCCGCACCGGGTCATTTCCCCGTCGCATTTGCTGGAACGCCGCCACCATTGTCGGAATTTTGGCTAGCAGCCGCACTACAGCTTCTCGAATGTATCCCTGGTTGGGGAGAGCTCGGCGCGAGTAGAACAAGCCCAAGGCCGCCGCTGAAGCTTGCAGGGCGTCCATTGGATGTCCTCTTTCGGGAAAGCATTTCATCATGTCGCGGATGCGATATTTGATCCGGCGGTGATAGCGAATTTCATGCTCGAAAGCTGCTAGTTCTTCCTTTGTCGGAAGTACCCCCCAGATTAATAAATATGAAGTTTCCACAAAGGAACTTTTCAGTGCCAGTTCCTCGATGCTAATCCCGCGATATTCCAGCAATCCTTTTTGTCCATCGACGTAGCTAATGCTGGACAAGGTGGCGGGAACACCTTCTAAACCTGGTTTGAATTCGCCGACGACCATTGCGATACCGTTTTGTGTGAGTTCAATCTACATAAAAGTACATTACCAGAAACCAAGATAGTGTCACAGTCTTGACAAATAATCATTTAATTGGGGTTCAGAAACCGGGTTTTTCAACAGAGATCCCGATCGCGCCCATGAGTATTTTCGCCCCTCCAACCCGGTTTCTGCGTCCTTTGAATCCGGGTTTAAGAGGGCTGGCCCGTCCTGTTAATGTCGCGGTTCGCTGTTTCTAGGGGAGCAAAAACTTGGGTGGAGTCAGCCAGAACATTTGGCTGCGGCCTACCGGGGCGCCTATTTCGGGAAGGATTAAGCCGATGATACCTGCTTTTTTGAGGATGAGGGCGTCTTGCGATCGACCCCAAAGCAAAGTTTCTGCCCAGTTGCCCAAGTCTGGTTGGTGGCCCACCAAGGCCAAGTTGCTGCTGCCTGTTTCCTGCCACTGCTTGTACCAGTTCAGCCAGTTCCCGATGTCTCCTGAAGGTGCGAGGGCGCGGGATTCTTCTATTTTGGAACTCAAACCGACTGTTTGCAGGATTTGGGCGGTTTGCTGCGCCCGCAGTAGGGGACTGGTGAGAATCAGGTCAAACTGGATTTCGAGTTCGTACAGCCGCTGGGCGATTTTCCGGGTTTTGCTCGCACCCTCTTTAGTCAGCGGGCGTTCTGAGTCTGTATCGTATTCTTCGGGTGCGGCCGCGATACCGTGGCGGATCAGATATAAATGCAATGTCCCTGTCCTTTTGATAGCTGCGCGATGGCTACGCCCCGGCTTACGCCTGCGAACTTATGGGTGAAGTTTGGCGCGATCTACATCTTTTGCCTATTCTACAACTCTATTGAAATCTGCCGCCGTCATCTGGTTGGCGCTAGAGGCGTAGCGATCGCGCCCTTGTCGTTTCGCATCGTACAGTGCTCGATCGGATGCGGCTATCAGTTCATCCGGCGATTGTCCCCTCCTGGGAACCATGCTAGCAATTCCTATGCTAACGGTCACGATCGAGCTGACATCAGATTGCTCGTGAGGGATTGCCAAATCTCCAATTGCCTGCCGCATCGACTCAGCAACTGCGATCGCCCCTGCAGCATCCGTATTCGGCAGGATAGCAGCAAATTCTTCGCCCCCATAGCGCACAAACAAATCGGCGGAACGTTTAACTGCGGCTGCTGCGGCTTTGGCGACTTTCACCAAACAAGTATCCCCAGCTTGATGTCCGTAGCAATCGTTATATCGCTTGAAATAATCTACATCCAACATAATCAACGAAAGCTGCTGTTTTGCCTGCATCAGTCGGTGCCATTCCGACTGCAATCGCTCATCAAAGCAGCGACGGTTTGCTACTTGTGTTAACCCATCTGTCGCGGCCATTAATCTATCTCCCTGAGCCTGATTTCTGAGCATCTCCTCTGCCTGCTTCCGTTCTGTAATATCAGCAAAAGTCGTCACTACTGCATAGGGGTGAGACTGATTCATCTGCAACAGCGGTTGGGAATTAATCGAAATCCAAGTCAGTGTTCCATCGGCCTTGTGAATGCCCATCACCACATTTGATAGCGGTTTTCCCGTCTGTAGGGTGATCGTTGCCGGATGCTGTTCGCCGGGGAAAGGAGAGCCATCTTCCCGAACAGTTCGCCAGTCTAAATCTACTGATGTACGCCCCATCATTTGTTGGGAGGTCAGCCCGATAATCCTTTCGGCACTGGCATTACAGGCAATAATTTCTCCGTCTGCTAGCTGAAGTACGACGCCTTCTGTCATGGTCGCAATCACAGAACGATACCGTTCCTCACTTTCCCCTAATTGACTCAGGAGAATGTTTTTGGCATCAAACTCTGAAGCCAGATGCACGCTACCAGCCAAAAACCCAGCCATCAGTTGTAAAGTCTGGATGTCTGACTCTGTAAAGCTAGAGGGTGTCGCTGAAACTACTTTTAAGACACCAACCCGTTCTTGTTGATAAAACAAGGGAACAACCAGCATTGACCGGATGCCAATCCGCTGACAGGCAGCCCGATCCACCCGTGCATCGGTTTCTGAATCGTGGCAAAGCAGGATGGAACCGGTCGTAATACATTGTCCCGATAAACTTGTCGCTACTTTGATCCGCAATCCAACATAGGCGCTGGCGATACCGCTGGCTGCCCGATACACCAATTCATCCCCTTCAACCATTTCAATCACCGATCCGTCGGCGCGCGTCAAATCTTGAGTTCTGTCTGCAATCACCGCCATGACTGCATCAAGATTGGGATTGCGGATGGCGATTTCCTGTTGGGTAGCAATCACTCTACTCAGACGCTGGAACTCTTGCTGTAAAGATGCTTCTGCTTGCTTGCGATCGCTGATATCCTTCATAAAGCAGTGATGCCCGATGAACTGCTGTCGATCGTCGTGAATTGAGATCATCACCATTTGTTTGTAGAAGCTAGAGCCGTCTCTGCGAAGCCCTCTGGCTTCTACCTCTACTTTGCCGTCTTGCTGCATTTGTTGATAAGCCGCAATTAACTTTTCTAAATCATCGGGATGTACAGTTTTGTTCCAGGACATTCCGATCATTTCTTCTGGTTGATATCCAACTGTATTTGCATAGGATTGATTGACAAATATATATCGTCCTTGAGTATCTAGTTGAGAGATACCAGAAACTGCATTTTCTAAGGCAATCATCAATTCTCTTCGGTCAAACTCTGCGTGTTTGCGCTCACTAATATCGGTGTGAGAGCCTGACATCCGAATGACATTGCCTCCTTTATCCCAAAGGGCTTGACCGCGATCGAGAATCCACTTATAGCTGCCGTCTTTGCACAGCACCCGATGCTCTGAGATGTAAAACGGTGTTTTCTTGGCAAAATGGTCAAGAATTAGTTGCGTTACCAAATCGAGATCGTCGGGGTGCAAGCGTTTTGACCATTCATCCAAATGGTTGGAAATTTCGTGTTCTTCAAATCCCAACATCTCTTTCCACCGACTGGAAAAAAAGACTTCGTTGGTTTTCACATTCCAGTCCCAGATGCCGTCGTTATTTCCTCGTAGCGCTAGTTGCCAGCGTTCTTCGATCTCACGCTGTGCTTCAGTTTTTTCGATCAGCTTGCGAGCAGATAGACGCAGTTCCATCTCATCCATAACGATCGCGGCTAGATCCCGTAAGGTGGCTTTTTCTTCGGGAGAAAGGTGACGGGGATGCTTATCAATTATGCAAAGGGTTCCCAAGTTATACCCATCATGGGTTTTGAGTGTTGCTGCTGCATAGAATCTCAAACCAAATGCTCCCAACACTAGGGGATTTAAGATCGTCCGCGGATCTTCAAGAGCATTCTTAATTTCGTACACATCATCTTGCCAAATCGCGGAGGCACAGAGTCCGGGTTCCCGATCTATTTGCTGGACATCCAACCCGTAACGAGATTTGAACCAAATTCGATCGCGATCCACCAAGGTGACAAGGGCAATAGGCACTCGAAAAAAACGCGCCGCAATTGCCGTGATGCGATCGAAGGCTCCATCAGGTGGAGTATCCAAAATCTGGTAGCGCTGTAAACTTTCTAATCGCTCAAATTCATTTGCTGGATGGCCAATTGTAGAATATTGCTGTTCGCTCTCTGGCCTAGTGATGTCTACTGGCTTTTTCTCTGCGATCTCCTTTTCTGTTGGTTGAAGTTCAAGGGTTCGGAGCTCTAGCTTTACTTCTGATGGGTGAAGTTGTTGATACCGTTGCTCTTCCTCGACGATCGCGCTGCCGAGTTGGAGTGCCATTTGTTGCAATAATTGCACTTCGGGGGATTGCCATTTCCGCGGGATTCTACAGTGATGGGCAATCAGCAATCCCCACAAATTATGCTGGCACAAGATTGGCACAACTAAATGTGCCCGAACCTGGAGGCGATCGAGAATTTCCACATAACAAGCTGGAACATCACCAGCGTGAATATCTGAAATGGCACTCGTTTCTCCTTGGCTGTAACGCTCTATCCAGGTTGCTTCAAACCAAGGGTCATCAATCACTTGTCCCTGGATTCGCGGCCACAGGGAATCGACGGCTTCAGCTAATACTACACCATTTCCCTGTGGTAGGAAGCCATAAATAATTACGCGATCGGTTTGAAGCAACACCCTGGTTTCTGCAACCGCCAATTGCAAAAACATCTCCCAATTCGTGAAATCGTTGATTTGAAGTGCTATTTTGAAAAAATTTTCTATAAGTTTCTCTGACGAGCAAGAGAAAGCCTGTGGTGTAGACATCTCCATGTTCCTTATGTTCCTTTCCTTTTATCAACCCTTTTTATACCAGTCTAACCTGCTTGGGATCGGTACAGTAATTTATGATTTGCAGCCACTGAATAGGAACATGACTTTGTGGCTTTTAGGTAGGTGTTTTTGCTGTATTTAAGATTTTCATATATAGCCTTTCTCAGTAACATGAGGTACCCGACGTGCATAGGGCATGGCGCATAGGGCATAGGGTTCTGCGGGCATAGGGCTCCGCGGGCATACCTAACCACGCTTGAGAACCGCTATAGTCTTGAGCCGTTAGCTGAGCTGTTCCGACTCGGTAAGTAAGACTACTTAAAAAAACCAAATACCTCGATCCCCGACTTCTTTAAGCCTCCACGGAGCTAACTTCACTGCATTAAAAACGATATAATTTCTGTGAAATATTCAATTTACTTACGAATAATTAGTCAATCTAATTATGATAAACCGGATTGTCTGTCGGACTAATTAAATTCAGCAATTTTTGCTTGATCTGAGCATCAAATACTTCCCATTTCAGCCTTGCATAATCGCTATTCTCATTGCCGCCGGAAAGAAATCCTACCGGAATTTCAAAACCTCCGGCTTGACTTCTACCACCTCCAAAAAAGCGTCCTTGAGCATCTTGACCGAAAGCTTCTTTAATAAATTCGTCGGGGTCGAGAGTGAGTTTAGTAGTTCGCAGCGACCCAATTACTAATTCAATTTCCTCATCTTTGTCGTGAACAATTCCGTAAACAACGGCTGTATGTACGTTCTCCTCTGTTACTAAAAAGTCCGCAGCTTGGGGAATAGAATCCCGATCGTCATAGCGGAGGTAGCCGATGCCGGCGATCGAAAAATTGTTCTGGACGGTGCGGTGTTTGAGCGATCGCTCGATCGCGTCCATCACCCACTTAGAACGAGACGACTGCAACACCGCATTCAGCAACTGCGGGTCGTAAAACCGGCTCAAATAAGCCGCAGCCAAAAAATCCTCCTCCTGAGCTTGTCTGAGGGCGTTCGTATCCGATCGCAAACCGTGCATCAAAGCTGTAGCGCACTTGATGTGCAGGCTGACGCTGCCGTCGAGAGTTAGGAGTCCTGCCTGTAAATACTCGGCAAAAATCGTGGCTGTAGCGCGGATTTGGGGGCGCAAATCGGTAAATTCTGCCTTCATTTCCCCCTGCAAATTGTGGTGGTCGATGACGGCGGCGATCGGAACTCCGGCGGCTAAAATATACTCGGTTAAGTTACAAGTCGTCCCTTGATTGTCGATGAAAGCGCAACCCTGAAATACCGACAAATCCTTAGTTTTTACTGTTTCCAGCGTCCACCGCTGCAACGGCAACCCTGTCAATTTAACTAAGGCAATGTTTTCTTGGTGGCTGAGGGTGCCGGCGTAGATAATCTCGCATTGGATATCGTACTGTTCGGCGATTAATTTGTAAGTCCAAGCGCTGGAAAGTGCGTCGGGGTCGGGAAAATCTTGCAGTAATATTAACTGGCGAGTGCCTTTGTGGCGATCGAACATCTGGCGCAATTGTTCGACTTTGCGATCTTGCAATTCCTCGCGGAGACGGCCGCGATTCTCTTGGGAAGCAACTTCGGCTTTGCTGCGCCGTTTCCCCGGCGCACTCACTTCGGGTACAACCTCGCTGCTGGCATCAAGTTCACCTTCGCGGCTGCCGGATGTTTCATCGGAATTGTTAGGGGGATGGTCTTTCATCGTTGAAAATTAACAATTTAACTATTTCAGGATTGGCGCGACATTCGATCTTAAACCCCATTTCTTTGTAGATGCTTGGTTGTCAAAGCCAATACTTCTTACTAGAAACGGGATTTAAGAACGTAAATTCTCTCTTTAACTCTTTAACTTTTTAACTCGTGCACCCCGCGTGCATTGCGAAGAACAAAGCAATCTTAGAAATCAGACCTTCCGCAAAAAACCCCCGCGCTTGCGCTGACAGGGGTTTTAAAGGCCTATTACATATTTTTGCCATTCTTTGTGCATACCGCTCTTAACGTGTTTAGTGACTTCAAAATAAAGACCGCTGTGAGGTTTCCTAGGCGGATAGCGCAGCGGCATTCCCGCTT
This sequence comes from Microcoleus sp. TY_ISSM_2_bin.22, assembly GCA_025937335.1. GTDB lineage: Bacteria > Cyanobacteriota > Cyanobacteriia > Cyanobacteriales > Microcoleaceae > Microcoleus. The sequence continues at coordinate 7,910 of JAICRN010000006.1, read as the reverse complement.
CTTTCGGCGTGCGGCTGCCTTTATTGACATTGCAGCGCACGCAGGCGGTGACGAGGTTTTCCCAACTGTCGCCTCCTCCGCGCGATCGGGGAATTACATGATCGAGGGTTAAATCGTCCCCCGTATAACTACAGTATTGACAAGAGTGTGCGTCCCGGTGCAAGATGTTCCGGCGGGTCAGCGGAATATCCTTATAAGGAACTCGGACGTAATGCCGCAGTCGGATCACAGTTGGTAGCGGGAAGTTTGGCGCAATAAATTTCCCGTTGTGTTCTACTTGTTCTGCTTTTCCTTTCAGCAGCAAAACTACCGCCCTTCGCCAATTGGTGATGTTAAGGGGTTCGTAGGAGGCGTTCAGCACCAGAACATTGCCCATTGTTGATTATTAAAGAGAATATTTTTACCGATGTTAACACAGGTTCTACTTTAGGTGGGACGGCCTCAGGAAGAGCGAGGCTCAGCAAAAAACGGTGAAAAACCGCACCTTTACCCTATTCCTGCGCGCTGGCGCCCCTGCGGCTGCACCTATTTTCTCCCGTCCGTCTTTTTCAGCGAGCTTTTTTCCCTGAGTCTTAGCCTAGATGAGGTCAGTATATGCGATCGCAAAAATTTGCAGAATTAATTTTATTTTTTTCCCTAAATGCCTAATCTTCCCGGCAACAAACAGTCTAACTTTTTAGACTATTAGTAACCTTAAATGAAAAAGCTTATTACTGCTCATGAAATTTCGGCTCTTAAAGTCAGCTTTTAGCGCGTCAATTATTGCCCTTGCTGCTCCGATTTTAGGAAACAATCGCGCCTTTGCCCAAACGCCTTCATTCTTCTGCGGTGCTGCGGGCGGCCGCCCAGCTACAATTGCTGTCCAACAAGGCAAAAATATTCCCGTTATTCTGTGGCTAGCTGATAACTATTTCAATGAATCCGGAGAAGACGCGATTACTCGGTGCACCCGAGTCTCGGGAATTCTCAACAACTCGCAACAGCAAGGTAACTGGGAGAATATTATCACATCAGGTGCATCTCCCAGCGGTCTACTAATTATTTGTGCAGCTAATTCTCAAGACGGTTCCTGTAGATTATTATATCAAGTACCCAAAGGGCAAAATCCCGAACAAGCCCGACAAGAACTCTTAAGAAAAGTCAAAAATCCTAATGTAAGTGTTTCGCCGGTTAAGGTAAATTGATAGTCATAAGTCATTAGCTACGGGTAGGGACACGATATTGCCGTGCCGTACTTGCAGATTATTGAGAGGACACGGCATTGCCGTGTCCCTACTTGCAGAGAGTTGAAACTCTTCTAAAATACTTCGGTTGAGTGGTGAAAAAATTGCAGCTTTGCTTCAGCAATTCTTCTAACCCTTCAACCTGCCTCAGCCAGACAGTACCGTTGCTTCCAGCTACAGCAATTTGCTTTCCATCTCGCCTCCAACTGACACTAACCACATTCTCCTCAAACTCAAATTGAGCAACCTGCCGCCCTGCTAAATTCCACAGCCGCACTGTCTTGTCAATTCCGACTGTAGCAAGCCGTTCTCCGTCGGGACTAAAACTAATTGATTTCGCATCTAAATGCAATGTTTGAAATTCATTAACTAATTCTTCACCTGACAGATTCCACAGCCCGACTTTGCCATTCAATGTTACTGTAGCAAAGCGATGCTGGTGTTGAGCCGGACTGAAACTGATCCCAATTGCCTGAAGGGGAAGGGTTTTTTTTAGTTGTCCCGACAAATTCCAAATTCGCACTGTAGAGTTGCCATCTAACGTTGTTAGAAAATTGCCACTCGGGCTAAAATTTACGCTTCTCACTAAGCCGTTGTGACCGGGGAGTTTCACGCTAGATGATATTGATTTTGGCAGTTTTGACAATTTCCAAATTGCAGCATTGCTATCTATTCCTGCGGCTGCCAATAACTTTCCTTCGGGACTAAAACTGATGCTCGTAACTGAGCCTTGAATCTCTTTAAATGTAGAAATATTTTTTCCTGATAAATTCCATAGTTTAACTGTGCTGTTTCTTCCTGCCGTCGCCAAAAAATTACCGTTGGGGCTAAATTGCACCATATTAACTGACTGCTGCAAAGCTTTCCATTCAATAACTTTTTGCCCAACTAAATTCCAAATCCGAACTCTATCGTCTATGCCTGCGGTCACTAAAATTTTTCTGTTCGGACTAAAATTGACGCTGGTAACTGCACCAGTATGAGCTTGCCAATTCATCTTTCTTTGTGAAAGTGATGAGGGGTTTATCGGCTGTTTTTCGCTAATTCGATCGAGAATTACTTGTAAGGCTAACAGCGGTATAGTTGCGGGATATTGTTCTAGGCGCGGTTTGTTTTTAACCAAAATTTTTAATTTTTCTCCAGAGGCGATCGCCCTCAGCAAAGCTTCTGATAAAGCTTCGGTGTTTGCGGTTTTTTGAGATACCGCCAACAGTAAAGCATCGCTGCCATTTTGTTCGATTTCAATACTTGCTTGTGCTAGTTTAAACCGCTGGTAAGCCAGAGTTGAAAAGCCGATCGCCGCCAGTAACGATGCTGCCAGTACCGCAGAACCGATGCCGATCCACTGTTTGGCTTTTTGTTTGGCAGAGTCAGCTTCACTCAAAGCTTTTTCGGCATCGCACACAGCTTTTTTGGTTTCTAGTGTAGCTGAACGCAGCAGTTGATTTTGCTCGCTCAAAATAACTTTCTGGCTGGCAGTCAAAAATTGAAAATCTTCGTTTCTCAAACTTTTTCCGGCCGCCCAAACTAATGCTGACTGCAAATCATCCCCTCGCAACAGTTGGGAATTATCTTCACAGCTAGAATTTAGCCAGAGTTTGAGCGCTTCGGAGTAAGGCGAGAGTTTTTCTAATTTTTCTTCAATTAACTCTTGGTTAAATACAGCTTGATAAATAGGATTAGAAATTGTTAATGTTTCTCCGCGCTTAACTATTAATCCGCTTAATCGTAATTCCATTTGTTCGGCACTGCCATCGGGGACAATTTCAGCTTGTTCTAAAATTTGCTGATACAATCCGAGTCTCCTCACAATCCGCTGGTTTTCTTTGAAAAGCCGATCGCGAATTGTGGACAAATGTTCTGGGATATCCTGAGATTCCCAATTTTCCACGATTTTCAAGCGCACTACTTTCTCCACCCACTCTTTAGAAGTGTTAATTTTATCTTTTTCCCCCTCTTGACAAGGGGCGGCTGCATCTTCCTCCCCCTCTTGGCAAGGGGCGGCTGGGGGGGGTAAATTCGGGATTAATTGTGGATTTTCCAGCAAAAGTTTGCACAGCTTTTGAGTCAAAAAAGGCTGCCCGCCCGTCCAATACAAAACCTCTCTCAAAACTTGATTAGGGCTGTCTGTAAGCTCTGCCAACCCCGCTGCTAGCGGTTGAGCTTCTGTTTCGTCAAAACCAGTTAATTCGATCGCCTTGCCAATATTAAAAGGGGTATTGCTGCTGGCATTTTGCTCGCGGCACAAATCCGTCGGGGATGCTACGCCTAAAAGGGCCCAAGTTAGGCGATCGAACTCTGAATTGTTGGCGCGCTTGTTGTAGCACGATCGAATTAAGGCTAAAAAATCGTCGGCGGGAAAATCTAGGGCGAGAATGCTGTCGATTTCGTCAATAAAAATGACAATATTGCTGGAAATGTTGGGTAACAGTACGGTTTCGATGAATTCGCTCAATCTTTGAACCGGGGTTAAAAAATTGCGATCGCGCCACCAAGTCCGCACGTTGACAATATCCGACAGGTTAAAGTTATTTTCGAGAATGCGTAGCAAACCAGCATACCACTGTTCGGGACTGACGCCGCGGTTGCCAATTTCGGAAATGTCGATCGCAGCACAAGCAATTCCTTCATTTCTCAGCCGTTGAATTGTCCGCACCTGCAAGCTAGATTTGCCCATTTGCCGGGAATTCAAAACGTAACAAAACTCACCCGCTTTCAATCCGTTATAAAGGTCGTCGTCGGCTTGCCGCTTCACATAATTGGGAGCGTTATTTGTCAAACTCCCACCGACTTGATAGTAACTGGGTTTTGTGGTAAAATTCATAGGATAAAATGGTAAAATCCAAAAATATATTGCGATCGTTCGGCGGTTAAAACGGCGGTTGAAACCGCTACTACACAAACAAATTCCACCTGCGCGGACTGAAGAAATGAGGCGTATTAAAAAAACTTTTGTATGATACATTGTACCACAATACAGCATGAAAACTGATTGGACTGGATACAACCGCGACAAAGACCTGTTAAGAGCTGAAATTTGGTCTTTGCTGAAGCAGCAAGCCGCATCTATTGGCGATCCGTTTGGTCATATTCCCAACTTTGTCGGTGCCCAGTTGGCTGCAGAAAGATTGGCAAATTTACCAATATGGCAACAAGCAAAAACGATTAAGTGCAATCCAGATTCGGCGCAAATTCCGGTGCGGATGCAAGCTTTACAAGATGGAAAACGTCTGTATATGGCAGTTCCGCGATTGACAGACGATCGCTGTTTTGTTGAGTTAACGCTTGAGGATTTGCAGAGGCAAAATATATCAATTGCCGAAAGTGCGATCGCCCGCAAAGCACTCGCTTGCGGAAAATTGGTAAGTTTTGCAGAAATGGAGCCGATTGATTTAGTAATAGTCGGCTGCGTAGCAGCAGGACGCAACGGGGGAAGAACCGGGAAAGGTGCAGGATTTGCGGATTTGGAATTGGCTATGCTCACAGAATTCGGGTTAGTAAAAATCGATACGCCAATTGTAACAACAGTGCATCCTTTGCAAATAGTCGAAGATTTGCGTTTACCAATGCAAGCTCACGATTGGGCGCTGAATTGGATTGTTACTGCCCATGAGGTAATTGAAACTAATACAAGTTATCCGCGTCCGAGTGGCTTAAACTGGGATAGTATACGGCCGGAACAGTTGGCGCAAATTCCGATTTTGCGAAAGTTGAGAGAGCAAGACTAGATAACGAGTTTCTATGCTAAAATTCTTTACAGTTTACTATTGTAGAACATGAAAGTTATTTTGGGAGACATTACAAAACTGGAAGTTGATGCGATCGTGAATGCTGCAAATAGCAGCTTACTTGGTGGTGGTGGAGTAGATGGAGCAATACACAGAGCAGCAGGATCGGAACTTTTTGAAGAATGCCGATTACTTGGAGGATGTAAGACTGGAGATGCTAAATTAACTAAGGGATATAAATTGCCTGCACGCTTCGTCATCCACACAGTAGGGCCAGTATGGCGGAACGGTAAGGATGGAGAACCGGAACTCTTAGCCGAGTGTTACCGTAAGTGCATGCAAATCGCCGCAGAGCGAGAGTTTGAGAGTTTGGCATTTCCTTGCATTAGCACCGGCATTTACAGCTATCCTAAAGCTCTAGCAGGTGAGATTGCAGTGAAGGTATGCTCGGAATATATACAAAATAATGGTGGTTCTCAAAAAGTAATTTTTTGCTGTTTCGATCGAGAGAATTATGAAATATATGAGAGGATTCTATCTAAATACAACCCTAAAAAAACTCTCTAAAACTTCATCTAACGCACCCTACAAGTTAAACTGGGATAATATACGGCCGGAACAGTTGGCGCAAATTCCGATTTTGCGAAAGTTGAGAGAGCAAGTTTAGATTTTGTTCTTTCAGGCATTGCTGAATCGAGAGATGAATTGCTAAGCACGATGAGGAACAGGCACATTTTCTACTAAAGGAGGTCTATTTAGGATGAAAAAAGTCTTATTAGGATTGAAGTCAGAGACTTACGAACATCCTTTCGATCGCAAAGCTTTAGCGTCTCTAGAAAAGATGCCTGGAGTTTCTTTATTGCTGAAGAAAGTTAATGAGTACGGTATCGATCGCCTACTCCGTTTGCAATGTTTGGGCAGTGATTTTCGCGTGACTCCCAACAATTTTCCGGGGTTGTCTGAGGCGTTGGAAGAAACTTGTGAAATTCTCGATTTATATCCCTGTCCAGATTTATATTTGTTTCGGGGTTGGGGGCATATTATTACCGTTACGATTGGTATTGAAAGTCCAATTGTAACGGTGAATTTAGAAGCCTACGAATGGCTTTCTAGCCAGGAACTGATTTATGTATTGGGGCATGAAGTCGCCCACATTAAGAGTCAGCATTTGCTCTATCATCAAATAGCGATGGTGATGCCGCTTTTAAAGAATTGGGTGAATGCAGCGACATTAGGATTTGGCGGTTTGGCGGCTAATGGGGTAGAACTGGCGTTCTGGAATTGGTTAATGATGGCAAGGTTTACAGCGGATCGGGCGGGGTTACTGGCTTGTCAGGATGTGGATGTAGCGATTACCGCGTTGATGAAACTTGGCGGTTTACCCAGTTGCTATGTAACACCGGAAGCGATCGCTGATTTCCTCGTTCAAGTGCGCGAATTTAGCGACAACAGTGTAGAGTCTCAAGATACACTTACTAAGTTACTCAGTTTCAACGATTCCAGAGAATCTTGGGTCGTGATGCGCGCTTCGGAACTGCTAAAATGGGTCGATTCAGGAGACTATAAAACCTTACTCGAACAACCCAATCAACCGCCACCATTATTAGACCCAGACGCTACAGAAGATTGGAATTTTCTACAGTCTTGGTAAATTCCGTATGCTATAGCAAAGTGCTGAGGAATGAACAGATGAAGGCGTTGCTAATTTCTGGGATGAAAATAGGACTAGATGCTTGGAACTTTGTTCCACATCATCTCAATTTTCAGCAATGCCTTCTTTCAATTTATCACTCCCAATTATTTTGACTAATTCAACTGGCTGGGCTTCATCCCTAACCAAATTTGTTGTCCCGTTTCCTTAAATGCCCGCGCGACTGCATCAACTGATGAACCAACTGCTGGATATTCATCGCGTGTCATAAAACCTTCATCTTTGAAATTCCCGAGTTCAACAATACCCGTAAACTTTATCCTGGGAAGGGCAACAAATATCCCAAAAGGTTAGTGCTTGATGATTACTCCTTTCAATTTATTTCCAACTTTTAGAGACTCTTTTATTTCTTCCCGCGCTTGCTCGTCAATCATTTTATTTTATAAGCCTCCTACTTGCATCATTTAATTAGTAAGGTGCTCTACTATCCTAAACTTTGAATAATCGCCCTAAAACTTCGTCTGACGCACCCTAAAAGTTGAGGATTTATCTCAAATATGTTGCTATCGGAATTATTCATCTTTCTCTTATATTCCTGGGCGCCCTCTGCTGCCTCTGCGGTTGAATCATTCAAAAACAACCGTAAACAATATTACTCATTTTATCTCAAGGTAAAAGAGAATTCACTGCGATCGCCCCAATTTCTCTCCCTTCAATAATAATCGGTAAAACAGCCGATCGCCCGAAATCTATCCTTTGACTGTAATCTGACGGCTCAACTTCAACAAGAAGTTGAGAGTACACCTCCACCAGTCCTTCAACAAGATTCACAATCCAATAAATCGCAATTCCAGCGCGGGCATAAATCCGTTTTTTTACAGTTCGATCGCGCTGAAGCGTCGTATCTGATACTTCAACAATCAGGGCAATATCTTCAGCACCAGGATGCCGATCGAGATATTGTCGCGTATCCCCTCGAACAACCACTAGATCGGGTTCTGGTTAGCTGTTAGATAGCGTTATCGGTTCTTGGGAATCGACATACCACTCCGTAGGTAAAATGTTCTCTAAAGCGGTTTTGACCAGACGAGTTGTTGCTCGATGCAGTGGATTTTTGGGCCTTTTGAAAACCAGCCAACCTTCTAGCAATTCTACAGAGTCATCATCCGTGAGAATGCCAGCTTGGATTGTCGCATGATACTGCTCCATGCTCAAGCGCAAAATCAGATCGTTCGGAATTGCTGCGACACTTTCGACGGGCGACATAACAGTATGCGGGAGTTAATTTAGTTATGATTTTACCTAATT
>JAICRN010000598.1 GCA_025937335.1 Microcoleus sp. TY_ISSM_2_bin.22 | reverse complement strand
TGTCTGGGATATCGTTGTTAGCGATGCGTTGGGCCAGGCCTTCGGCGATCGCGGTTTTGCCGACTCCGGGTTCGCCGATGAGCACCGGGTTATTTTTGGTGCGGCGACCGAGGATTTGAATTACCCGTTCGATTTCTTTTTGGCGTCCGACTACTGGGTCTAGTTTGCCATCGACCGCCATTTGAGTGAGGTTGGCACCGAATTCATCGAGGGTTGGGGTTTTGGTGCGGGCACCTCCGCCAGTGGCTGCGACTTCTGCGGTTTCTCCCAGCATCCGAATGACTTGGGTGCGGACTTTCGACAAGTCTACTCCCAGGTTTTCTAATACTCTGGCCGCTACTCCTTCACCTTCGCGGATCAGACCCAGCAGCAGGTGTTCGGTACCTATATAATTGTGTCCGAGTTGGCGAGCTTCTTCTAGGGATAGTTCTAGAACCCGCTTGGCGCGGGGAGTGAACGGAATTTCGACTGCTACGAAGCCCGAACCGCGGCCGATGATTTTTTCAACCTCAATCCGAGCGTCTTTGAGATTGACCCCCATTGATTTGAGGACTTTAGCTGCCACCCCGGTTCCTTCACCGATCAGACCCAGGAGGATCTGTTCTGTCCCTACGAAGTTGTGACCCAGGCGGCGAGCTTCTTCCTGGGCCAACATGATTACTTTTATTGCTTTTTCTGTGAAGCGTTCAAACATGATTTATTCCCATCACCTGCTGCTATGTGCCCGTTTCGAGGTCACGCTCGCACTTAAGGAGCGTTTGTGTTCTCGCAGGGACGCGGCATTGCCCTGTCCCTACTCGTACTGCTTATTCTAGCGCGACACTCCCAACCGATCTGCCGCACTCGGCTGCGGTTGCAGATTCCAGGCTCATGTTGCAGGGTGGCTTTCAACTGGGAAGACCCAAATGGTGGCTGACCTACAACCTCCCCTAGACTGCAAGAAGATTGCTCTTCTCGGCCTGTGCCCAACCTACGACTACGTATTGATGGATTCTAGCACAATCTTTTTGGCTGTCATGCAGATGCAAAAGTGATAATTCTCGAAGTACAGGACGGGTTTTGTACAAAAGTTATTTGTTAGATGGGCGATCGATCCCCTAAACTCGCTCTCAAGCTGCTGTCCATCTCAATAATCTTTTGGTTTGCCAGGGAAAGAGCGAGCTGGGCTTTTTTTATCTAAAATTTTGTCTCAGATCCTTTGGAGATTTGGGTGTTCTTCATGTTGTCAGTTGTGCGATCGCTCCTGCATCAATTAATTAGTGTTGCTACACTCCGAGGGTTAAGGTCAGACTACAATCAGCACGGTCAAAGAAAGTGCTTTCGCAGCAGAGTGCTTTTTGTCGTTAACCGATCTGAGTTAAATCTCTCAAACTTTAAAGTCACAAGAGAATCTAAATCTTGTTTGTGAGTTCTAGCATTTGTCGCAAGCAATTCGGATTTTGCTGTTAAAAAATTCGCAATACTTTCAGTAGATACACTTTTTTTGACATTTTTTACAAGCTTTATATCAAATTTAAGTTTGGTGAGTACGAGAAAATATTTAGTATTCAGTTGCACGCGGGAATGGGCTTTCAGGAAATCGCTAATAACCGCACTTCCGACAGTTTTTGATATCTGAGATGTTGCACCATTCTCAATCATCCTTTTATGAACAAGCTTTCCGACCAGTGAAGCGAGAAAATTCATCTCTCGCTTCAGTCGCCGGAGAGTCCCTTCTTGAGAATTGTGCAAGATGTGAGCGATAACCCACCGTAGAAGAAGGGTTGCAGGGCGATCGGCAGGAGGGTGGCGCTAGCGATCGCACGATCGCTCAACCGAAAATCACGGGTTTCAGACTAGGAATTCAAAACAGCCCGCACTCTTGCAATCATGAAAAAGTTTGATATCAACCCGAGTACATTTAATCTTTAGCATAGCTCTCCCTTTTCTGGTAAACCGCGAGAAAGTAGACTACTTGGATTTTTTTATTTCGGATGATTTTACCATAAACTTTGCTGGACAAAAAGCACGGTCTTCGATATTGCAAAGTATTATGACCGGCACGGTCTATGACCGTGGTTGCGTGGTAGAGTGCTTTTGGTCGTTAACTCGTTTGAGTTGAAAGTCTGAAAGTTCAACGTTAGACAATCTAAATCCTGTTTAAGGCGTAGTGAAAGTAAATCATGAACACTAGAAATTTAGATGACCCGGTAGAAAGTAGCGACAATGGATCGATCGAAGTTACAAGTAAATTCCACGATGTAACCAGGGCTACTTCTGCCGCTTCACCAAAAGAATTCAATCCAGAACAGCTAGGACGTGTCTACTTTATTCGGCACGGTGAAAGTACCAGTAACGAACGCAATATTTTTGCAGGAGTTCTGGATGTCGATCTGACATCATTTGGCAGGTTGCAGGCGCGCCGTGCAGGTGTTGACTTGAAGAAAAAAGGTACAAAGTTTGACGCAGTATATGTGTCCCACATGAGACGCGCTAGGCAAACCTGTGAAATCGCCCTTGCTGAAAGTCAAGCACTGAAGTCGCCCGATACCCCCGTTCAAATCGACCATCGAATTAGCGAAAAATCCTTTGGCATTTTTGCGGGTCGCAACCTAAATTTGCTGCGTCTAGCCCTGGGCTACGAAGGCTTCGAGGAAATGTTGCATTCACATAACGAAGCACCCCCGGCTGGCGAAAAGATAGCCCAAGTTTACGCTCGCGCTGCCCATTTCTACGAAGACAAAGTTGTACCGCACTTAGAACGCGGTGAAACAGTTCTAGTAGTTTGCCACCAATATGTATTGGAGCCTCTAGCACTTTATTTAAGCGGTCTGCCGCCGACAGCTTATAAACACCTAAAACTCCCCAACGGTAAAGCTCTCAGCGGTGTGGATCTCGTCAAGTTTCGGGACAAGGAATCGGGCGGTGCTGCTTCTGTGCGTAAAGAGATCAACGATCTTTCAATTATGTGGGCGATTTTGATCTATGCCGCCGCCTTTTTGCTGGGAAGTTTGGTAGGGGCAATCACCGGCGGAGCAGGAGGGATTCCGTCAGCCCTATTTCGATCGATAATTGTTGCGTGTCTTGCGGCCTCAACGTTTTATACCTACCTGGACATCGACTTTGCCGCGAGTAAACGCAAAGTAACTTCTACTGTGAAGTATCTAGTTTACGGGTGGATGGCAGTGCGATGGGCAGTTGGACTATTCTTAATATTTTCTGGATTTTTGTATCAGAGCGAAGCCGATTTGTACAAAGTTTTGTGGGTGCTGTTTTGGATGGTTCCGCCAGCCCTGACTTCCCCAGTTTTATCAGTGCTTTGGGGCGGCAATCTTTATCCGTCGGCTCTGTTGTCAAGAACGCTATCAATCGTTGCTCCACTGGCGCTTCTGGCTACATTGAAGGTTGCCAATTTACCCATTAACGTTGACAGCCTGATCTTTTTCGGCGTTATTTTAATTTTAGGTCTGGCAATACCGGGTGCGATCGCCCAGTTTTGGCGGGACAAATCTCCTGTAGAATCAAACCACCACAGTAAGAACTGGAAATTTATCGGTGTGCTGGCTGTGGCATTAATGGCTTTTGCCACCGGGTTTCAGTTTACTCCGGCAACCTTCATTTCGGATCTATTTTCTTCAACCGATCCGAATCGCTCGCTAGCTTGTCTGCAACAATTGGCAATTGCAACTTTGGTATTTGTCTCGATGCGGGTAGTAGCTACATTAACCTCAATAGTGACAAAGGGCAAGCTAAGTAAGGCAGAAGCTCGGGATGCTTATATCCTGCTTGTGAATCCAAACTTTTTCCTTTGGGC
>JAICRN010000254.1 GCA_025937335.1 Microcoleus sp. TY_ISSM_2_bin.22 | reverse complement strand
TAATTGGTAATTGGTAATTGGTAATTGGTAATTGGTAATCGGTAATCGGTAATTGGTAATTAGTAATTGGTAACAGTCAACAGTCAACAGTCAACTGGTAATTGGTAACAGTCAACTGTTAACTGCCAACTGACTAATTACATTACCTGTTCGACTTCGGTAATTTCTGGGATAGCCTCGCGCAGGCGGCGTTCAATACCCATTCTCAGAGTCATTGTGGAACTGGGGCAAGAACCGCAAGCTCCTTGCAGTCTCAGGTGTACGACTGGGCCGTCGATTTCTACGAGTTCGACGTTGCCGCCGTCGGATATCAGGTAGGGCCGCATTTCATCGAGAACTGTTTCGACGTTATCTTTCGTTAGTGCTAGTGTCATATTTCGCCTCTGTGATGATTTCTTGCAGTTGATTTTGTTCGATTTGACGGCAGGGCAGCATTCTCAACCGCGCGGGATTTAAGCAACCGGGTTTCTTGACAAAAGACTTGCACACTCTGGTGAGCTGGCCGCAAGAAACCCGGTTTCTGTCAGGCTGATGCTCGATATGAGTTCGCTCTCTCGTTCGATCGTAGCCTTACTTGCTGCCAAATCAAGTTGATTCTGATAGGTTAACCAAAAAACCCGTTTTATTTAAGAAATTGGGTTTTCGATCGCGCTACACTACTGCTGGTTCTAGCAGTTTGACGTTGGAGTAGTTGAACTCGGTTGTTGTCAGTTGACCCTTTTCTTTCGATCGAACTACTTGCTTGGTCATGACATAATAGTCGCCTATCTTCTCAAAGGTATCTTCAAATTCGAGTTCTCTGATGATTTCGTCTGTTTGGGGGTTGCGGAAAACGGCATCATAGTGAGTCGCCAAAGAACCTTCGGGTGTTTCTAAGCTTTTGTGCGTGTCAATTACGAAAGCCATGCGGCCCATCACCCGGCTGACTTGACAAATTGAGAGACCTCGGATTTTATAGTTAGAACCCATTGAGTCGCCTTGCACCAAGATTTCCACAGCGTCGGTGCTGTCCTTCTCGCCGAGGGTGAAGCTATTTTTGCCGTGAGATTTTTCAAATGTCGAGCGTTTGCGGTGGGTGACTATATCGCGCATTTGGGTGTAGACGCTTTGCTGCACTTCCTCGTCTTCAATGCCGCTGACTTCCACGCTCATGTCGGGTTTGATGGAAACATGACCCCTGTATACTTCCTCGCCCTGTTTGAGTTCAATATCGGCACTGTAACCGGGAAAATTGGCATCCCAAGTATAGCGGTGTTCGTAAGCAGCGCGAAACAAATCGCGAGCGTTGGCTTGCTCTGTCATAAATCCCTCTTTCTCTTGACACCCATCTAGTTTAGCTTAACCGCGAGAAGCCCCACATTCACTGGATAGGGGAGTTACCCGCACTCCTGGCCACTTCTCGATCGTGCTGCTGGGCCGGCAATTACGGCGCAACAAGAATTTACTTGAGGTTTGGGTTGCTATAATCTGAAAATCAAGTGACAAAATGGCTGGTTATTGAGATCGCTCGCGATCGCCAGACACCAGTCTTAGTTATGGGTTATCTTGAAAAAACTTGTGTCCGCTTTTTAGGGGTTGCACCTGTGGCAACTATCAGATTCCCCCATTAATAAAATGCTAGAAACAGTCTACAAACACTTAGAAACGTTGCAGAAACAAGCTAGCGAATTGCCACCGCCGCATCAGGCAATTTTAACAAAAACTCTGGAAAATTTATCAGTTGCTTTACACGAAATGGCAGCCAGCCGTATGTTTGAAAGCGCGACAAATAAGGCAGCCAAGCTGGTTGAACTAGAAAAAAATAATCGCCTCTTGGAACGCACTGTCACCCAGCAAGTAGGGCAAATCAGACAGCTACGGGAGCAGTTGGAAAAACAAATCAGCCAGCATCGCAGGGACAATCAAGCATTAACTAAAAGCGAAGCAAAACTGCAAGCTGTGCTGCGCAATTCTTCGGATCTAATTAGCATTCTCGGCTCCGACGGGCGAGTTCGATACCACAGCGGAGCCCTACAGCGAGTTTTGGGTTACAACCCAGAAGAAAGAGTTGGGAAGTTTCACGGCGAGTTAATCCATCCCGACGATTTGCTGGCTTGGCAGGCGTATTTTGGGAAGTTGCTAGAATATCCCGGAATTGCTAGACCGATCGAATATCGGAAACGCCACGCTGACGGTTCTTGGATCTACGTCGAGTCGATAGGTAACAGTTTGGTTTACGATTCTAACGTGCAGGGAATTATAATTAATTCCCGGGAAATAGGGGAACGCAAGCAAGCTGAAATCGCCGTCCGGGAGTCGGAACTGCACTACAGAGTTATGTCGCAAATTACTTCGGATTTTGCCTATTCTTTTAAGGGACTCCCAGACGGCAAGTTTGCCTGCGAGTGGGTGACAGAAGCTTTCGAGCGCTCCACCGGTTGCGTTCCTGAAGAATTGGAATCGTTTGGTTGGTGGAACTCCGAACTCGTTCATTCCGATGACAAGGAAATGTTAATTAAACAATTAGAAGGCTGTACTTTCAGCCGCACGGGAGCCAACGAGTACCGCATTATTAATCAAAAAGGCGAGGTGCGCTGGGTGCGGGACTGCTGGCAAGCGGTGTGGGACAAGACTGCTGAACGGATTGTCCGTTTGTGGGGCGCTTGTCAGGAAATTACCGATCGCAAGCAAGTAGAATTGAAACTGCAACTCGTTAACCAAGTTTTGCAAGCCCAGATAGCATCGGCGCCGCTGGCGATTAACTGTACCAGCAATGACGGCAATACCGTTGTTTGGAACCGCGCCGCCGAACAACTTTTTGGCTGGACTGCGGCTGAGGTTTTAGGGAAACCTTTACCGAATATTCCTGAAGGCCAAAAGCAAGATTTTTACGGGCTGCTGAAGTCGGCGGGTAATGGCAAATGGCAAAACGGTTTGCAAGTATCTTTGTTGAAAAAAGACGGTAGCTCGATCGATGTTTGGCTTTGGACCGCACCCGTGCGAGATGCCGGCGGCGAGACTCTCGGCAGTATCAACATATTTTCTGACCTTTCAGAACGAAAGCGCATACAGAAGGAGCGCCAAAAATTAGCAGCGATGAAAGATATCGAGGAACCTTTTTGGGCGCCCTATGTCAGCCCTCCAAAAACTCCTAAAAAAAAGGGCGAGCGGTAATTCCATCAAGCACAAGTTCAAAACATTAAAAGTGCGAAACTACAATCTTTTGCTGGAGATATCATTCCCCGTAAAATAACCGTCATATGTTTGTCATTACAGATCCGTCCTCAGAGTTCGACCGGGACGCACCTCGTAATTACAAATTTATTTGATGGGTAGTTCCAGCGCGCATAATATGATAAATACACCCAGATGCTAGGTTTAATAGTTAGTATACTGTGCTTGAGAAAACCCTAATTATCTAAAAATAATTGAGTAATCAGCCACCGAATTTATTAAGGTAATCTATAGATAAACAGTCAGATTTTCCAGGCGCAAGGCTTGTCTGCACGTTAAATATTCGACTTTGTGAATCCTAGGCTCGAATCTTTACTGGTGTCCAGATTCCTCCTGGGTTCTGAAAGCTGATAAATCTCCGTGAGTCTGGCAAGCTTCACTTAACTCAATGTAATCTAAGATATTGGAAATTACTTTAGAAAGGTGGATAGCCGAACGGTGAGCTTCTTGGATAAAATCTCTCTCCTCGATCGGATCGTCAGCTTGATCGTCTATGGTTAGTTGTAGATAGCCGATGATGTGATTTAGGGGGGTGCGCAGCTCGTGGGACGCCTTCAACAAAAATTGCTTTTTGAGCTGGGATAGTCCTTGTACTCGCTTGCTGCGCTCTTGGTAGAGGGTGGCGAGGGCGATCGCACTTCCTACTTGATCGGCAAGTTCTTGTGCGAATTCGATTTGGCGTTGAGTCCAAGGTCGATGGGTCTTACCCTTCCTCAACGATTTGCCCTCGCACCGATGCAAGCTAATTATGCCGTTAGGTTGCTCTTGATAAGCGGTAGCCAGCACTAGCAGGGACTGCCGCTCAAAAGGGTCATCGGCTGCAAAGGACTCTACTACCACCGGTTCGAGGGTGGCTAGAGCTTGAATGAAATGAGGTTCTGCTGTGAGCGAGATTTCCATTCCCAGCATGGGTAGAAACGGTTCTTGGCAGTATTCAGCAGCTACTTTGAGTTGCAGGCTAGAACTGTGATACGGACAAATGATGCAGCGGCTGACGCCTAGTGTTTGTCCCAGACTATTAACTGTTTGCTGCCAAATGGTATCGATATCCAAGGTTCGACGAATCTTTCTGCCAATTTGCAGTAAAAGTTTTTGCGATTGAGCTGATATTTGCTGATTCATAGCAACCCTTTTTCTACTAGACTGGCAAAAGTTTACCACTGGGCCAACAGGGCAGGAATTTATTGAATTAATTTGCCAGCGGCAGGCTGTCCTACTTGTAAATTACGTAATTATACTTATAATGTTGCCACAGGCGGTCAAACATTACTAAGTAGTTTCGGTGTCTTTACAAGATCTTTATCATTCTCACGTAGAACTCAGAGCGTCCAGTTTTCTTAAAAATCCTTTACAGTAGGGGATTAGGAAGCTGAATCAGTCCTATAAGTTGGCATTAAGTTCTTGTAAAGTTGGCGATTTGCAGGGCTTGACCCGAAGGTGTAAGCCCCTAGCGGACAGATCGAGAGAGCTGTTATCCCTACCCCCCGGATTCCCTGGATGCGAATTCAGGCCCGGGCCCGGAAGCGGCGGGGGCGATCGATCTGAGTCCAAAACACCCAAGGAGGGAGCTTGGCGGCGGAGCGAGTCAAAATTGATACTGGGTGGGCGATCGAACTATCTTTGTAGGAAAATTACCAACGATCGACTACCTTGATTCACGAAACAGAAGTCAAGGGTACATGAATAGCTGTTTTTTTCTTCTTCCTTATTTCTTTAGTCTTGGACGCACGGGCGGTCAGAAACCGAGTTTTTATTGCGAAAATACTGTTTTTCAAGCTTTAAAAATGGTAAAAACTCGCTCTTTCGTTGTGACGTTCGAGCATATATGACGAAATTACTTGCAGAGACCGGGTTTTTCCGTCCAGGACTGTTCTGGCTTCAACGTCCCGATTAGCGATTACTAATGGCCGATTACCAGTGATTAATTTTTAAAGAGTGGTTCTTGATAAAGCGGCACAGTAAAAGTAACAGTCGATCCAAGTCCTTCCCCCATACTGTAAAAATTTACTGTACCCCCCATTGCTTCTACCAATTTTTGAGAAATAGCCAATCCCAAACCGGTGCCGCCGTATTGTCTGGTACGAGCGCCGTCCACCTGAAAAAACGACTCAAATAATTTATCTTGCTTGTCGAGAGAAACGCCAATGCCAGTATCAGCGACTCGGATTTTCACCATTCCGGGGAACTGCTGGTTGTGAACAGTCACCTTTTTCTTAATAATTTCGGCACTGATACGAATTCCCCCTTCCCCGGTAAATTTAATCGCATTGCCCGTGAGGTTCAAGATTACCTGAAGCAGGCGTTGGTAGTTGCCGTACAAAATAATGTCGTCCTCTACCGGAGGTTTTTGAATTTGAAATTGCAATCGCTTTTGCTGTACTTGAACCCGCGTAAAATTCTCAACTTGCTGCAACAGTTCGCCAAGTTTGACGGGAGCGAGGTCTAAGTGCATTTTGCCAGCTTCGATTTTAGCGATATCCAAAATATCGTTAATCACGTTGAACAAATGTACTGCCGATCGGTAAGCTTCTTCAATAAATTGGTGCGCTTCATCGGGGTCATCTGCCATGCCGTCCACCAGCAGTTTTAGAAAGCCGAGGATGCCGTTGAGGGGAGTGCGAAGTTCGTGAGAAGTATTGGCAAGAAATTGACTTTTAAGTTGGGAAAGAGCTACGGCTTCGGCGCGGGCCTGTTCTAATTCTTGGTAAAGTGTAGCGTGGGCGATCGCACTGCCGACTTGAGCGACTAACTCGCGGGCGAATTCGAGTTCGAGAGGACTCCATTTCGGGGAACTGCCACAGCGGTGCAAAGATATCAGTGCATTGGGTTGGTCTTCATAGGAGGTAGCTGCTACGAGCACGGAATGGCGGTTGAAGGGATCGGCGGCGGGGAAAGCGTAATGGACTGCTACTGGTTTTAGGGTGGCTAAAGTTTGAATCCACCCCGGCTGTTCGGCTGCGCGCAGTTCTAATCCCAGCATAGAAGAGTAAGGTTCTTGGCGGTACTCAGCTACTACTTTAAAAGTTTTCGATTGGAGATTTTCGATTTGAGCTGGGGAAATGGGGGGCGAGCGGTCGCTGGTTATGGACTGTTGTAATTCGGCTGCTGCGGCGGTGAAAATTTGCTGATTTTCCGAGGCAAGGAAAGGGGAGGTTGCAAGATTTTCGCTGTCTTTTTTGTAGGAACAGATGATGCACCGACTCGCGTTCAAAACTTGACCCAAACTGTTAACAGTTTGCTGCCAAATTGTCTCTAAATCGAGGGTTCTGTGCAGGTTTTGAGCAATTTGAGAGATGATTTGGCGGTCGATTTCCGAGTAGGAAGGGAGAGATCGACCGGGGATGTGGCTCGCTGGCAGCGGCATTTGTTGGCGGGCGTCCGAGGGGGATGGCAAAGCTTGAGAGAGCATGAATTCTGGGGAACCTGGCTGTTTGTCTGTGGGTTTGTCAGACAGCAGCCTTCCCATAACTAAGACTTTTGCAGCTTTGCCGTTTGAGTCGATCGCCGGAGTGACTGTCAAATCGAAGAGAAAATATTGTCCGGCGTGGCGAAACGGATAGCTGAAGCGTTGCGGGACCAGGGTTTCGAGCGCCCGCTGCAGGATATCGAGATAAGGCGCAGGGGGGATTGGTTGCAGGGTTTCGCTGAGGGGGCGATCGACAATTTGTTCTGCTGTGAGGTTGTACCGATCGGCTTTTTGCCAGTAAAAAGATAGATATCGACCCCTTGCGTCTTGGGTAAATACTAATTCTGCCCCTAACTCTTGAAAAAAGGCTGTAGAGGCGAGGCTCGATCGCCGGAAATCTGTGTTAGAGTCCATCAGAGTAGGGGATGAAAGTAGTTCTGATTTTTGATTTTTGAGCTTTTTATTAAAAACTCAAGATTCAAAATTGTTTTGGGCTTTTATCGCTAAGTTTTGAGTTATTAAGCCGCTAAAAACTTGTTGGCTCTTTAATTAATAGTTCACCGATCAAAACTCACAATTTACAACTCTTTTAGGCTTCTACTACATTGCGTCTTGAGTTATTAATGAATAAAAAAAAATATTTTTTTATTCCGAATTCAACTCAAAACTCAAAACTATTTTTTGTCAGCCATTTTGGGGAATTAAAAAATAAAAATTAAGATTTTGAATTAGGAATCTGCACCGATTAACGATCGAGTTTGAAAATTATGCCAAAATCTGACGCTGCGAACAACTCAAGTCGGGGACTGGCTCGCGCATTTCTTCCGTCACCTTGAATAGTTACGAGGTTGTGAGTTAGCCGAGTTAGCTGCGAACAACCTGTAGCTTTCGCCGCGAAATCTGCCTGACATCGAAGCAGGCGATCTAAATTTCACAACCTGCTGATTTGCGCGCACTGTTTGGGGCAAGAGAACATCAGTCGTTCCATTCGCCGCGCGGCGGGACTGGCGGGTTGCGGCGCAAACTCAGAGCCAGCTCGTCTTCGCGGCGCTCGCCTCTGAGCCACTGCTTGATTGCTGTTTCAATGACTTTGCTGGGGTCATTCGTCAAATGCTTAATTTGGTCTAGCAGTTCAGAATCTATATGGATAGATAGTTCCACTTTTTCTGACGAACTGTGGGAGGGTATACGTGATTCGCTCAT
>JAICRN010000304.1 GCA_025937335.1 Microcoleus sp. TY_ISSM_2_bin.22 | reverse complement strand
CCCCTGTCGGTCTGGCGGGATGACAGACAACACGAAAAGCTCGAAAATTCCCCAAGATAGGAAATGTAAAAACTCTATTAAATATCCACTTAACACAGCTATGAAATTAAACCGATTTACAAAATATTTAATTGTATTCGCTCTAATATTACTATCTACAACCACACTGAATTATACAACATCTATTAGCGCCCAGGAGCCGCCACAAGTGCAAATTACCCAACCAGAACCAAACCCAGTATTACCTGAAAGTATTTTCATGAGTCAACTTCCCCCTTCGGCGCGACTGGTTGACATCCGCACCGTAAATCGCAACATTCGCCTCGATATCCGATACGCCACTACTAACAATTTCTTGAAACGAAAACTTTACCCGATATCGAAATGCGCTTTGAGAAGTTCTGTTGCTCAAAAGTTAGCGCTAGTTCAAACAGATTTGGAAAAAATCGGATTGGGTTTGAAAGTTTACGATTGCTACAGACCTTTCTCTGTCACTAAGCAAATGTGGCAAGCTTGGCCAGATCCGCGCTATGTTGCTAATCCTGCTAGGGGTTCGCGGCACAATCGCGGTGCTGCTATTGATTTGACTTTAGTCGATCGCACTGGCAAAGAATTAGAAATGCCCACACCTTACGATGATTTTACCGAAAAAGCTCACGCAGATTATCAAGGCGGCAGCGCCCAATCTCGGAAAAATCGTCAAGTGCTTAAGGATGCAATGAAAAAACACGGATTTATCGGTATCACAACAGAATGGTGGCACTTTGATTCGGAAGATTGGCAGAAATTTGCGATTCTTGATATCTCGCTTGGGGCGATTCCTTAACTATACTATTTATTAATAGTCGCATATCCAGGTAGAACACGGCAGTGTCGTATCCCTAAAGATGTCAGGTAAATTATCGCAATTTTACCGAAAATTCGTATTCGTATCCCCGGAAATTTGAATCTAATTGTAATGTGTAATTGCCTGTTACTGGCACTTTTCCAGTCCACTCTGTTTCATTGCCTTGATAAGGATCTCCGGCTAAAAGTTTGCCACCGGGAGTTATAATTTGCGGGAAAACATCTTTCCGATTCCTAACAGTCATTGTTTGACCTTTTCTAGCGCGAATCCGGTAAGAATGGCTGCCGCCGCCAATAATTCGACCTTTGACGATCGCCTCATCTCCTCCCGGCAGAAAATTAATCTGCTGGTTGACGTTAGAACAACTGCTTTCGGTGTGTCTTTTCGCAATCCAACCGGGAACTGGATCGGTAATTCGCAGCCAACCGTTTTGTTCTTCGGCGACTGAAACAAAGGTATTATTTTTCAGTTTTCCTACTATGTTGCTGCCCCTTACTTGGGGGTTCGATCGCACGTTTAGCGGTGGATTCGGATCGCTGACTACAGCTTGGCTGATTTTGCAACCCGAATTTGGCGGTGTGACAATTACTGGCCCAACTGTTCCCTGCGATACTCCTCTAACTAGCGAGGATTGAAGTGCCGGGGTTTTTGCAGGTTGGGCTTCGGATTTCGGAGATTCCGCAGGCTGGGTTTTTGCTTGCAGAGATTCTGGTTGCCGAGATTCGGGATTGTTCGTCGGCCCTGCAATCTGGTTTCTGGTGGATGCCGGGGATTCTGTAACGGGAGGATTGGATTGTTTCATCGCACCCGACTGTATAGTTGCAACAGCCACTCCCACCGCTGTTGCGAGTCCTGCTAAGCTTACCGTGATGATTTGACCCTTCGTAAATGACATAAAAAACCCTCTCTGTATCTATACTAATAATTTTTGTTTGGGAGTTAGGGCGATCGCCCGTTAATTTATAGTGGAAATACCTAGTGCGGGCCACAGGGTCAGGATTTTTAGATAAAATTTCAGATCCATAATCGTCGCAATAATTTGAGTCAATATATACTGGACGCCTATACTGATGGTAATCTTGCTCTGGGGTATTTGCGCGCAAATTTGCGAAGGTAAGCGTTCAGCGCGAGGTACATAAAATGTCAAAATTGATTCCTCTGAGATTACAACCGCCTCGCGATCGATTGTTGGAGGAGGTGAAGCAGGAAGTCCAAGCAGGACGATCGCAGTCTTTGCACGCTGCTGTGCTGGCTAACCTCAGCCAAGACTCGCCGCCAACGGGTGTTAACCGCTGTTGGGATGTGGAAGTGAAAGCGGGCAACCGTCCGAGTTTTCGGCTTCCTCCCAAAGCCAGCATTGCTAAAGTGTTCGATCGCAGCGGCGGCAAATTGGTAATTTTGGGAGCTACGGGTGCAGGCAAAACTACGACGCTGCTAGAATTAGCTCGCGTGTTAGTTTCCCGCGCCCAAAAAGATGCTAGTTTCCCAGTACCAGTGCTGTTTGAACTCGGATCGTGGAAAGCAGAATCTGGGGCGATCGCAGATTGGTTAATTGCTCAACTTCAGTTTAAATACGGCATCTCTCCTGCAGCAGGCAAAAAATGGCTTGCCGAACAAAAATTGCTGCCTCTCCTCGACGGCTTGGACGAAGTAGAAACCCACCGCCAAAATATCTGCATTCAAGCAATCAATCAGTTTGTTGAAAGCGAATTTAAACCCAAACATTTAGTAGCTTGCAGCAGTTTTGAAGCTTACAAAAACTGCCAGACTAGATTTCGCCTGCAAGCAGCGGTTTTATTGAAACCTTTAACAGAAACTCAAATTCAAAATTATCTGCTAGAAGCCAGAAGCCGGGAACTTTGGTACAGCATTGAGCATGAGCCGGAGTTGTTAAAATTGGCAAAAGTTCCCTTGCTTTTG
Source organism: Microcoleus sp. TY_ISSM_2_bin.22 (assembly GCA_025937335.1). GTDB lineage: Bacteria > Cyanobacteriota > Cyanobacteriia > Cyanobacteriales > Microcoleaceae > Microcoleus. The sequence goes on along the minus strand of JAICRN010000304.1, from coordinate 4,207 downwards.
AGCATGATGGCTTTGGCTTACGACGATATTTTAATCGAAGCTTGGAAGCGCATAACTTCTGCAGAAGAACAGCGAAAATATCTGTTAACTGCCTATATCCGACACCAAATCACCGGGGAAGTCAAGCAGTATCCCAGAGGTAAGGAACTGCGGCCGGAACAAATTCGCCACTGGTTGGGATGGTTGGCCAGAAGAATGGAACAGCAAGGAATGCAAGAATTTTACCTCGATCGCATACCGTATAGCTGGCTGCAAACAGACGAGGAACGGCGCAAGTATCAGTTTGGAGTTAAGCTGCTTGGCGGGCTGATTTGGGTGATTTTGGGATTAATTGCCAGCCTAGTCTCCGGGTCGATTTGGGGATTAATTGCGGGTGCTGTTGCTGCGGTAATTAGTGCTTTGCTGCCGGGAATTCCGGGGATTGAAAGTTTTATCTTGCGCCTGGTGCTGTGGTCTAACGGCTACATTCCTTGGGATTACAGGCGTTTTCTCGATGCTGCGACCGATCGCTTGTTGCTGCAAAAAACTGGCGATCGGCGCTATCGATTTATCCACGATTTGTTGCAAAAACATTTTGCTGAAATATAAATTATCGATCGCCCGTACTTGATACAGAATAGCGAGCGATCGAATTACTGAGTGCCATTAGTTCAAATTGTCTGGGTCTACTCCCAACTCTCGCAATCTTTGAGCTAATTGTTCGGCGCGCCGATCTAATTGTTGGGCGCGCTGCTCTAACTGTTCGGCGCGCTGCTCTAACTGTTCGGCGCGCTGCGCTTCCTGCTTCACTTGTTCTTCAGGTGTCAAATAGCGTTTGCCATCGGCATCGTACCAATACAACCACTCTCTTGTCACCCCAGAATAATTTCCCCTTTCACAACCAATTCCCAAACCGATTTCTGGCATCCAAACAGGATTTCCTGACTGCAGTTCATACTTGCCATTGACTAACTTGTGTACTTCCAAACGCGGTTTACGGCGGCGGCGGGAAGAATAAATCACGTAATAAAGTACGCCTAAAGCTTGATACTCTTCCAATTTCGTGGTGTATTCCTTGCGATAATTTTGGGAAACAACTTCTAGCACGAACAGCGGCATGACATTTTCATCCCACACCACGTAACTGGGACGCAATTCTTCGTCGTAAAACCGTTCTACTCCTAAACTCAAGAAACCATCTGGGACAATAGCTGGCTTGTCAGGGTGATAGTAAATACCCATATCTATCCCAAAAAACCAGTCCATGCGTGACGACCAAAGTATTAGCAAGATTGCCTTTAACAACCCCGGTATTAGTTCTTGCAGTTCGTTATCCACAGGCTTTTCATCCGAGTCTGGCAGTTCGTCGGCTGAGGGCAAGTTCCTCGGCAAGTTGTACTGAAACATTGCTGCTTTCCTCAAAACTAATTCATATTATATAAACGCAAATTACTCTTGAACAAGAGAATAGTTTTTCAAAAGTTTGACAAAAATAGCCAAACATGATATTAGCATTGCCAATTCTGCACGCTTTAAGTACAAAATGTTCGATCGACTCCTAGATCGACACCCCCAAAAGGTTAAGATTCTAATCTGACCCTCCTGCAATCATTGCTTCACTTCCTATGGCAGAAACCTTATTGTTCAACGCCCTCCGCGAGGCGTTAGACGAAGAAATGGCCCGCGACTCCTCCGTATTCGTACTCGGCGAAGACGTAGGTCAATACGGCGGTTCCTACAAAGTCACCAAAGACCTCTACAACAAATACGGCGAACTTAGAGTGCTCGACACCCCGATCGCCGAAAATAGCTTTACAGGCATGGCAGTAGGCGCAGCAATGACGGGACTCCGGCCGGTCATCGAAGGCATGAACATGGGCTTTTTGCTGCTGGCCTTCAACCAAATCTCCAACAACGCCGGAATGCTGCGCTACACATCCGGCGGCAACTTCAAAATGCCAATGGTAATTCGCGGGCCCGGCGGCGTGGGCCGGCAACTCGGCGCGGAACACTCCCAGCGCCTAGAAGCATATTTCCAAGCAGTACCGGGTTTGAAAATAGTCGCCTGTTCGACTCCCTACAACGCCAAAGGACTTTTAAAAGCAGCCATCCGCGACGATAATCCGGTTCTGTTTTTCGAGCACGTCCTTCTTTACAACCTCAAAGAAAATTTGCCAGAAACAGAATATTTAGTGCCGCTGGACAAAGCAGAAATTGTGCGATCGGGCAAAGATGTCACCATCCTGACTTATTCCAGAATGCGGCACCACGTCATGCAAGCCGTGCCCGCCCTGCTAAAAGAAGGTTACGATCCAGAAGTAATCGACCTAATTTCTCTCAAACCCCTGGACATGGAGACCGTCGGCGCATCCATTCGCAAAACTCACAAAGTAATTATTGTAGAGGAGTGCATGAAAACAGGAGGCATCGGTGCCGAATTAATTGCTTCGATTAGCGATCGATTTTTTGACGAACTCGACGCACCGGTTTTGCGCCTGTCTTCACAAGATATTCCCACACCTTACAACGGGAATTTGGAAAGACTGACAATTGTCCAGCCCACTCAAATTGTCGAAGCAGTCCAAAAAATGGTAGCTTTGCGAGTATAAATAGTGATTAGTCAATAGTCATTGGTTGACTGTTGACTGTTGACTGATGACTGTTGACGGATGACTGATGACCGATGACTGTTGACTAAAATCTGCCAACCGCCAACTGCCAACTGACAACTGCCAACTGACCAATGACTAATAATTAAATATGCAAAAACAACGTTCCATATTAGCCCTAATTTTTGTTTTAATCATCGCCGCCATTACTGTAATAGTAACAATTCCGACGCGGCTGGGATTAGACTTGCAAGGAGGGTCGCAACTCACAATTCAAGTAAAAACGACCCCCACAATTCCCAAAATTGACCAGGGAATGTTAGAAGCAGTGCGGCGGATTGTCGAAAACCGCGTCAACGGTTTGGGCGTTTCCGAAGCATTAGTCCAAACAGTAGGAGAAGACCAAATTCTCGTGCAGTTACCCGGAGTAAATGACCCGCAGCAAGCAGAACGAGTTTTGGGCGGCACGGCAAAGCTAGAATTTCTGGAACAACTGCCCGGAACAGAAGCACAATTAGCCATTGAAAGGCAGTTGCAGCAGGAATTGCTGCTCAAACAAGAAGAATTGAAAACTAGCAATAATGAGGCTGCTATTAAAGAAAATCAGGCTGCTTTGAAAAGAAGCAATGAGGCGATCGCCAAACTCTTCAAAAGCAGCGGCCTCGGCGGCGAAAACCTCAAAGACGCTCAACCTCAACCCTTGGCGGCTGGGAACAACTGGAACGTTGCTCTTGTTTTCGATACCAAAGGAGGCGAACTCTTTGCCCAACTCACTAAAAATTTAGCCGGCACCGGACGCAGTATCGGTATTTTCCTAGACGAAAGAATGATCAGTTCTCCAGTCGTAGGCGTTGAATTTGCCCAGACAGGAATTACTGGTGGGAGTGCCGTAATTCAAGGCAACTTTACAACGCAAGAAGCCAACGATTTGGCAGTGCAATTGCGCGGTGGTGCTTTGCCTGTGCCGGTCGAAATTGTAGAAAACCGTACTGTGGGCGCTAGCTTGGGTAAAGACAGCATTCAAAGCAGTATTAACGCAGGTATAGGCGGCTTAGTTTTAGTCTTGATTTTCATGGTTGCCTACTATCGACTCCCCGGCGTAATTGCCAATATTGCGCTGTTAATTTATGCTCTGTTAACTTGGGCAGCTTTCGTGCTTTTTGGAGTGACATTAACGCTGCCGGGAATTGCTGGTTTTGTGCTCAGCATCGGGATGGCTGTGGATGCTAACGTGCTGATTTTTGAGCGCACGCGGGAAGAGTTGCGGGCGGGGAAATCGCTTTATCGATCGGTCGAATCGGGTTTTTACCGCGCTTTTTCCAGCATTTTAGACGGCAACGTCACAACAGTTATTGCTTGTGTTGCTTTGTTCTCCTTGGGCGCAGGTTTAGTTAAAGGGTTTGCTGTAACTCTGGGATTGGGCGTAGTAGTGAGTATGTTTACTGCTATTACTTGCAGCCGCACTCTACTTTTGGTAGTGTTGGGCTTTCCGGCCCTGCGAAAACCTCAGTGGTTCTGTCCTAATTTGTCGAAAACTGCTAATAGTTAACAGTTAACAGTTAACAGTTGACAGTTGACTGTTAACTTCTTCCTTCCTTCTTACATCCGTTACATCCGTT
>JAICRN010000292.1 GCA_025937335.1 Microcoleus sp. TY_ISSM_2_bin.22 | reverse complement strand
TACCAACTGCAACTCGAACCCCCCCTTCATCCCCCCCTTGGTAAGGGGGGGAAAGAGGGGGGGTTTTTATCAATTTGTTGGTAGCGTAAGGTTGATTTTCTAGTTCGGTAACTCCGATTTTTTCTAATAGTTGAGTGCTTTCCGTGCCCAGCAAACTGAAAGCAACAGTTGTATCGGTTAAATCTGTTAACTCGACGCGATCCATTGGGAAAATATAGCGATCGAGCAATTCCAGCAGTTGGCGGCGGCGGTTGGCTGAAACTAACAGCAGTACGGCATCTTCTGTAGCGTAAGCGGTGGCGAGGTCGATCGTCCGGGCGGTGGATGTGACGAAAACGGTATCGCAACCTTGACCGGGTTTGAGTATATTAAAGTTATTGGTACTTTGATTGTGCAAGAACCGCAGTCGATCGCTGTCTGAGATTTGAATGCGTCCCCAGTGAGTGCGATCGTACAAAGCCGCACCCTGTTTCGTTGCTGCGATCGCTTCTGCGTCGTTACCAAAACTGACTGGCACAATTTCTTTGGTTGTTAACTCTGCAAAAGTAGCACCGCCTGCTGCTTGAATGTCGTGCAATTCCTGAATCAGCATAAGATTTTGTTGACTGTTAACTGTTGACTGATGACTGTTGACTGTTGAGTCTTAAATGTTGACTATTCGCTGTTGACTGTTTGCTGTTCGCTGTTGGCTGGAAAGCTCACCACTGACAACAGATAACAGATAACTGACAACTGACTATTTGTCTAAATTAGCGAATATTTCTTGAATTAATTGGCTGGCTTTAGCATCAAGACGATTCCAATCTACATCGCCAGTCTCATCATCAATCAAGCTAGTATCAATTACAACTTCTTGGCTTTGGATGTGAGTGTGGCCGGGCTGGTAGTTGACAAAGCAGACTCGATAGCAAAGTTCCCAAATATCGAGGCATCTTTGCTCGCCTTGAAGCTCTAAAAGTAGTTGATAACCAGGAATTGGAATCTGCACTTCTTGATAAGTGCCCGTCCAGACAGACTCCTCTAATTGTTTGCGGATGTTGTCGAGCACTCGAATCATCGCTGGCTGCATGAGCAGTTCAGCTTGCTGCCACGCGATCGGGCTGGTTATTTTAGGCTTCATATACACGGTTCTAAAAAAGAAAATCAATAAATTAATTTTCTAGCATTGGGTGCCAACTTTTGAGACATTCGCCACAGAATGTTAAATTTAGTCGTCACCCAATTCAACAGTCAACCCTCAACAGCAATAGCCGTTCTCGGCTTGACGGCTAAAAACGGCTGAAAGTGTTGATATTGAGTTATTGGATGGGTAATGTAGGATTTGAACCTACGGCATCCTGCGTGTAAAGCAGGCGCTCTACCACTGAGCTAATCACCCAATTGCACTCACAAGGATTTATCATATCACAGTAACTCAGAAAGATCAAGTAAAAAAAATCCTAAACTTTAAATGCCCTCTGGCCGCACCCACGATCGAATAACCATGTGGAGTTTGCCCTTGGTGGCAGCCCTTACCTTTGGCCAGACTCAGAGCAGCAACCTGACGTTGCTCGTTTCCGGAAGTTTCTTATTCGGCGGGCTGATGTTTGGCCCCGACTTGGATATCTACTCCTGCCAGTATCAGCGTTGGGGATGGTTCAAACCGATTTGGCTCCCGTACCAAAAAAGCCTGCGCCACCGCTCTTTTTTGTCCCACGGCCCTCTGATCGGCACTGCTTTGCGAATCTTGTACCTCGCTATGTGGATCGCGGTTCTCGGAATCGTGGGATTGGCAATTGCCGAAAAAGTCGGGAACTTAGGCGGGAATTGGCAGGATGTGGTTTTGAGTTGCGGGCGATCGATCTGGGAACACCACATCGAAATTTTAGCCGTTTACATCGGTCTAGAATTGGGCGCGATGAGCCACTATCTGAGCGATTGGAGCGGCTCGGCTTACAAAAAATTCAAAAAAAAAGGATTGAGCGGGTTGCGGCCTCCTGGCACAATTAAGAGGCGCAAACGCCAACCTCCCCGCCGCACTTCCAGCAAATCTAAAAGGTAAATTCCGATGTCTAATTCTGAAAGTCGATCGCTCACCGCACTCGAAGAACTTATAGCAGTTGTGGCTAAATTGCGATCGCCAGACGGCGGATGTCCTTGGGATTTAGCCCAAACTCCCCAAACTCTAATTCCTCACATAATCGAAGAAGCTTATGAAACGGCCGACGCGATTCGCAAAGGAGATAAAGATGCGATCGTCGAAGAATTGGGGGATTTATTGTTACAGGTAATTCTGCAAGCTCAAATTGCCAGCGAATCCAATCAGTTTACCTTCGCCGAAATCGCTGCGGGCATTACAGAAAAACTAATTCGGCGACATCCCCACGTCTTCGGCGATGTCGAACTCAACAGCGTGGATGAAGTCAACGAAAACTGGGAAAAAATCAAAGCAGCAGAAAAAGGCACAACTTCGGAAAAGCCGGCAACTTTATCCTCAAAAATGAGCCGTTATGCCAGCACTTTGCCGCCGATCGCCGCCGGGATGAAAATCTCTCAAAAAGCTGCGGAAGTGAGTTTTGATTGGGACAGTGTAGACGGCGTTTGGGATAAATTTCACGAAGAAATGGCAGAATTTGAACACGCTCTCAAACACGAGGATAAGGCAGCGCAGCAGTCAGAATTGGGAGATATTATGTTTGTGTTGATTCAATTAGCTCGCTGGTACGATTTAGATCCGTCGGCTGCTTTGCAAGGAACAAACGATCGCTTCGTGCAGCGGTTTGCGAAGGTAGAGGCTGCGTGCGATCGACCTTTGTCGGATTATGCCCCAGAAGAGTTAGAATCTCTGTGGCAGCAAGCTAAAGCTTTAATTGCTAAACAAAAGGGCGATGCGTAATATCAAATCCGTTGGTATCAGAATGATTAATCTCTCTCTTCTCTAACTCTGCGCCCTCTGCGCCCTCTGCGGTTAAAAACTCCCAATCTAACTAATTTTCTTTAATCAGATATCAAAAATCAACTACTCATAGAGCTTCGCGTCATTGTACGGCGGATGTTCGCACGCGATATATAAAGCATTAGTCGGTTCCAGGGCTTCCCCAGTCACCGGATCGATCGGCTTGAGGACAAAGCATAACAGACTGAGCGATCGCCAATCCAAATTATCCAGCTTCCCGCGTTCGTAACGGTTGACTGTTGCGGCACTGATACCCACATCTTTGGGTACGGGTTGATTTGTAGCTGTGAACAGCGCCTCTTCATATCCCTTTGTTTTGAACTCTGTTTCGCTGACAGACCAGCCTGTTATCTGTCTTGCTGCTTTTAAAATCTTCCCCAAACGCATCCGCCCCGTTTCCGTGAAGCGAACGGGACGCAATTCCTGCTCTTTGTCTACCACAGCCTTGTTAGAGAGTCCTGACATTTTTCCCACCTACGTTAACTCTCAAACTAGCACAGCATCAATGATTGAGGGTTCCACGAGCAACATCTGAGCTTAAGAAGTTTAAATTAGTCTTTATTGCACTTGTGCAATAAGAGTCTGATATAGTAATATGTAATTGACTCTAAACAGAACTTGCCTCTCAAGCCCTGAGTATACAGCCATGACAGCACTGTTTCGCCGCATCCAACCCTCGAAAAAGCTCCGCATCACCGTCAGGTCGATCGCCCAACTGCTCAAAATCAGCCAAAACCTGATTAAGCGAGTCGAATCTTGGGCTTTCGTGGTTTTCGTGCATCGGCGGGACAGAGGCGGACAATTTATCTCGTACCGCAGGCTGGAAGAATGGCAAAATGCGATCGCCCATCATATCCAAACCTGCCCCAGCCTTGGAGAACTTTCGCAGCTCAAAACATCCATTCACTACGACAGCCGGAAATTCAAAAAACAATGTCTCCCAAAAACAGTTGACTTTTTCAATCAAATGTGCGTTGAAAGACAAGAGGAACTCAAAATCTGGGAAAGCTTAAACTGCATTGCTTCCTAGCAGAAATGAGGCAGATTTCCTTGCCCAAAACAGAAGCGAAACATTTGCGAGCAATTGCGAGATCGAATCACCCCAAAAATCACCCGCGAATGCTCCGCCACATTCATGAAAGCGATCGCCAAAGCAATTAAGACATTGCCTGAGCGATATAATCAAAATAAGGAGCTGCTTCCTTAGCATCCTCCTGATTGAGCAAAGCCAAAGAAGCTTCCTTCAAACAGCGGATAGCTTCGACCATGCCAGGAACAGGAACGCCCAGAGAATTATACATTTCCCGAACGCCAATCAAACCGATGCTCTCGATCGGCTCCTTGTCACCGGCCAAGATACCGTAAGTAATCAGGCGCAAGTACCAGCCGTAGTCGCGCAGACACAAAGCCCGTTCGCGCTGGCCGTAAGCATTGCCCCCAGGAGAGATAAAATCAGGTCGTTTTTTCCAGAGTTTTTTACTAGCTTCTTCAACAATTTTCCTCTCACTGTCAGACAGCGCAGTAGCAATACGCACCCGCTGTTCTCCGGTTTTAAAGAAATCATTGATACTTTGGAGTTCGCCGGTACTGGGATAACGAAGTTCGTCGTCGGCTTGGAGAATTAATTGGCTAACTACGCTCATTGTTATTCAAATTTGAGGATAACATTAATAAACATTCCCATCTGTTGGCGACGGGATTCTTGGTTCGCAGACTCGCCTTGCTCCTAACATTTATCAATCCTAGAAGTAGAGGGTAAATCTCCCCAAGCGTTATGCTTGATGTTCAAGCCAGTTTCCTTGTGTTCCAAGGTACTGCGGGAAAAACTCAAAAACTGCGAGTGAGAGTTTGGATGTCGGCAGACACTTTGACTGTTTAACGAGTTTTTGCTACATCGCCCCAACAGCCTATCGCACCGACCGGATCGAGGCAACTCGCGACAAGCTAGACTCCCCGGTTGAAGCTTGGCTTTAGCAGCAAGACGTTCAGCAGCAGGAAGACAGCCTGCAATTGAGCTTGAGTGCGATGGCTTGCGCCCCGCTTCTTCGCTACGACTTATCTCGGGAAAGAGAGAGCGATATTGCATTACCATATTAAATCCTACCACGACTACTTGTGACCAAATCTAAATTCCCGACCCCAAACTCGACGAAATTGGCAAACCCTTGCCAGCAAGGTCAACTGATTGAGATAGAGATTACCGACTTGACAGACACTGGCGACGGAGTTGGTCGTTTTGGTGAGTTAGTAGTGTTTGTGCCCGATACCGTGACGGGCGATCGAGTCCTTGTCCGCCTCGTGCAAGTCAAATCCACCTATGCTACAGGCAAGCTGGACACACTTCTGGAAACCTCCGAACACCGCATTCGAGCTAACTGCATTGTCGCCGACAAGTGCGGCGGCTGTCAGTGGCAGCACGTAGACTATCAATATCAGCTTGCAGCCAAGCAAAATCAAATCATTCAAGCCTTAGAACGGATTGGCGGATTTAGCAATCCCCAAGTTGATGAAATTTTAACGGGAAAAATCGAGGGATTTTCCCAATTTTTGGGATACCGCAACAAAGCGACTTATCCGGTGGCAATATCTGCAACAGGTCAAGTCCAAGCAGGTTACTATCAAAAAAGCACCCACAAATTAGTCAATCTCAATCAGTGTCCGGTGCAAGACCCGCGCCTCAATCCTTTGTTAAAAGAAGTCAAAGAAGACATCCACTGGCGGGATTGGCAAGTCTACGACGAAAAGAAACATACAGGAGAATTGCGTCACTTGTCCTTGCGGATCGGACGGCGCACCGGGGAGATGCTGCTAACTTTAATAGTTCGCACTGGAGACTTGCCGGGGATCGAAGAGCAAGCATCAGAGTGGCTGAAACAATATCCTCAACTGGCCGGTGTTTGTTTGAATATAAATCCCGCTCAAACTAATGTGATTTTTGGTGCAGAAACTCGCTGCATTGCGGGTCGTTCTTATCTGCGAGAAAGCTTTGCTGGTTTGAAATTTCAGCTAAGGGCCGATACTTTTTTTCAGGTAAATACAGAGGCTGCTGAAGCGTTGTTAGAGGTGATGGTAGGGGAATTGAATTTGCAGGGAAACGAGATTTTGGTTGACGCTTACTGCGGCATTGGTACTTTTACTTTACCCCTGGCAAAACAAGTAAAAATAGCGATAGGTTTAGAAGTGCAACCGGCGGCGATCGAACAAGCCCAATTAAATGCTGAGTTAAATGACGTGAGAAATGTCGAGTTTCAGGTAGGAACTGTAGAGAGTTTGCTGCCTTCCTTGGGATTGACACCGGATATTGTGCTGCTAGATCCGCCGAGGAAAGGGTGCGATCGCGCGGTTTTGGAAGCGATCGAGGAAATCAAACCAAATCGCATTGTTTATGTTAGCTGCAAGCCGGCTACTTTGGCTCGCGACCTGAAGATTTTGTGCGAAAATGGAGATTATAAGTTAGCGCGAGTGCAGCCTGCGGATTTCTTTCCTCAGACTTCTCATGTTGAGTGTGCGGCTTTTTTGGTGCGGTAAATTGAAAGGGCGATCGGTTTTTGGGAATGAAAGGGCGATCGCGCTTATTTGATTCTTGGCATTTTGGTTGAGTGTTATAATACTATTTGTCCTAAGTTCCTAAGTGCGTGGGTTTGGATAGAATGGAAACTCGGTCTTTGAGTAAAGTTTATGTCCGCTAGGAATGTTTTCCATGAGTCTGTGAAATCCGCTCTCATGAAGGATAGTTGGGTGATTACTCACGATCCGCTGAGGCTAAAGTTTAGCGAAGACGATCGGCTCAGGATTGACTTGGGGGCGGAACAGCTTTTAGCCGCAGAGCGAGGTGTGCAGAAGATTGCGGTGGAGGTTAAAAGCTTTCTGAGTGAATCAGCTATGTTTGATTTCCACCTAGCCCTCGGTCAATTTTTGAATTATCGACTAGCACTCAGAAATTTGGAACCTGATCGATCGCTCTATTTGGCAGTTCCCATCGCTGCCTATAATTCATTTTTCTATCGTGCTTTGCCCCAAGCGGCGATAGCTGAGTATGATTTGAAGTTGTTGGTATACGACCCCACGAATGAGGTGATTGTGGAATGGATCGATTAGCTAAATATCGGCAGATTGTTCGTACCTTCCTGATGGAATATAGCAAGACTAAACCCATCAATGGCGACATTGAAACTCAGGTATTATTTGACACCGAACATGACCATTATCAAATAGTAGATTTAGGTTGGGACGGTCACAATCGGATTTATAGT
>JAICRN010000568.1 GCA_025937335.1 Microcoleus sp. TY_ISSM_2_bin.22 | reverse complement strand
TTAACACCCACTGCTAGCGGAATGTACTTTTTACCCTCAAAAACCGTCCGAATTGCTGCTAAAAGCTCCTCTGGTTCCGCATCCTTAAGCAGATACCCCTTAGCACCCGCTTGCAATCCGCGATAGATGTTTTCATCCCCGTCATAAGTCGTCAGCATCACAATCCGGGCGCTGGGAAACTCCGCACAAATCGCAGCAATGGCGGCGACTCCATCCATCACCGGCATCCGCCAATCCATCAGCGTTACATCGGGCTGATATTCGCGGAACATTGTTACAGCTTCTTCGCCGTTGCTTGCTTGCGCCACAACTTTAACATCTGATTCATAATTCAGCAGCGCCACTAAACCTTGCCGCACAATATAATGATCGTCTGCAATTAAAACGCGAATAATATTTGATTGGTTAATCATGTTTACCCCGTTAATTTTATCAAAAAAACTGAAAATTTTACTACAAACTTACTATGTATGCTGCGAAATGTGTACCTTACTTTACTGGCGATTAACTAAAACTATAACTTCTGTTCCGTCTCCGGGGTGGCTGTTTACAGTTAGCTGCGCGTTAATGCGATCGGCGCGTTCTCTCATTCCCAATAAACCAAAGCCATTCCTAAAACAGATACTTTCAGTATCAAATCCCTCTCCGTTGTCTTGCACCCGCAAAATAAACTTGGATGTTTCGTAAACCAACTCAATTTTTATCGCCGTAGCTTTGGCATATTTGAAAGCATTTGTTAATGCTTCCTGCCCGATCCGCAACAGGTTATTTTCTACCTCTAATGGTAGGGAATATGCCGTGCCAACCACTTCAAAAAAAGTGTGCGTATCAGTATCTGATGACATTTGTTTGGCAATTTGGTTGAGAGCGCTATACAAGTCGCCATCTTCTAACAGTTGCGGGCGCAAACATTCTACGGATCGCCGTGCTTCAGCCAGTCCAGAGCGAGCTAATTCGCAGACTGTTTTCATGTGTCCTTGTGCTTGTTCTGGATTGGCTGATATTACCCTTTCTGCAGCTCCCAAATGTATGATAATGCCTGCAAAAGTTTGTGCTAAAGTGTCGTGAATTTCCCGCGCCATGCGGTTGCGCTCTTCGAGAATATTTTGGTCTATGAGTTGTTTAGACATCCTTCTCAGACGCAATTGATTTTCCACGCGCACTAAAACTTCTTGTTGTTGAAAAGGTTTTGTAATGTAGTCTATTCCGCCCATAGAAAATGCTTTTACCTTATCGAAAACTTCTTGCAAAGCGCTGATAAAAATTATTGGGATATTTTGAGTTTTCGGAGTAGATTTGAGCTGCGAGCAGACTTCGTAGCCATCCATGTGAGGCATCATAATATCCAGTAAAATTAAGTCTGGTAAGTTGGCATTGATAAAGTTAAGAGCTAATTTCCCACTGGGAGCTAAGTGAACTTTATACCCAGCGACAGATAGTATGCCGCTTAAAAGTTTTAAGTTCTCAGAACAATCATCAATAACTAAAATACTTTCTTTGTCGGTAAAACGGAGGTTTTTGTTCATGTCTCATCCCTTAATGTGTGTATTAAATTTAGCAACTGTTCGTACTGAAAATTTTTAATGCAAGCTGCGCTCGCTTTAGCTAAGGGCTGATTGATTTCGCGAATTTGACTGATGACTGTTTGCATCTGTTCTAAATCGAGGTTGCTAATGGCTTGCTGGAGATTGGCTACTAACTCAGGAGGCAATTCAGAAAAGGCGGTTTTTGTCAATACATTTATTTCATTCTCTGTAAAACTCGGCGCAGCATTTAGTTCTTCAAAAATGAATTGCACCCCGATATGTTTGTGCAGAGCATCAAATATATTTGCTTCTCTAAATGGTTTGCGAATAAAATCATCGCAGCCAGTAGAAAGGACAACGGCTTTCTCTTCCTCAAAACTACTTGCTGTTATGGCAATAATTGCTGTAGATTGACTTTCGATCCACCCGCCGCCGTTAACAAGAGAGGATCTAGATGAGGCTTTGGCTTTAATTTGTTTGGTGGCTTCATACCCATCCATCACTGGCATTCGCATATCCATAAAGATTAAGTGCGGCGAATATTGCTCCCACTTTTCGATTGCTTCTCTCCCATTTTTGGCTTCGTAAACTTCAAAACCGATCGCGGAAAGCAGTTGAACTAGCAGTTGGCGGTTGTCAAAAGCGTCATCTGCAACGAGAATTCGATAGCGGGGTTGATTCGGTGCGATCGCCATAACTCGTCTGGTTGGCTGTTCCCGTTGGCGATCGGCACTTTCAACTGGATTAACTTTAATGTCAAATTTGAAGATAGTACCGCCTCCAGCACGAGAACTGACTGTCATGTCACCGCCCATTAACTGCACAAAAGAACGTGCGATCGTTAAACCTAATCCTGTTCCTTGTTGCGATTCTTCCCCGGTTTTGGTTTGAACAAAAGCTTCAAATACTTTGTCTAATTCACTAGCATCAATTCCAGCTCCAGTGTCTTCAATTTTAAAGCTGATTTGCTGAGCAAAATCCGGCTTTTTAATTCTTACATGAATGCCGCCTTCGGATGTGAATTTAATCGCGTTAGAAAGCAGGTTAATCAAGATTTGGCGCAACTTTATTTCATCAGTTCGCACATATTGGGGAACATCTGGCATCCGCTCTACCAATAACTGCAATCCCTTATTTTCTGCCGGAAGTTGGAACATATTTTCGATGTCGTCCAGCAGGCGGTGGAGGTCAAAATTTGTCTGGTTGAGCGTCGCGCGTCCAGCTTCTATTTTAGACAAATCTAATACTTGGTTAATCAGTTCGAGCAAATGTTCTCCGCTGCGGGTGATAATACTCAGGTGTTCTTGCTGTTCTTGCAATAGGTTAGAAGAACGATTCAGCAGTTGGGAAAAACCCAGAATTGCATTGAGGGGAGTCCGCAATTCGTGGCTCATATTTGCGAGGAATGTACTTTTAGCTCGGTTGGCTTCTTGTGCTGCGTCTTCAGCTCGTTGTCGTTCGATGATTTCTCGCTGGAGTTCGAGAGTGCGATCGCTCACTTGCTGTTCTAAAGTGCGGTTGTAATCAGCTAAAACTTTTTCGGCTTGTTTGCGATCGGTGATGTCTTGAAATGTGGCGATAGCATAATTAATTTTGCCCGTTTCATCCACAATTGGAGTGCTGGAAACTTCCAAGGACACAATCTTATCAGGTCGATGAAACTCCATATCATCTACTTTGATCGTTTCACCCGCCAAAGAACGCACGATTGGCATTTGTGCGGTGGGATATAAATCGTTAGTTCCTGCTAAATAAGCTTGACCGATTTCGGCAAATTGAGCGGCATTTAATTCGGGTATATAATTGATGCCGCTGAGTTGGGAAGCTGTGGGATTTGCGTAGGAAATTTGTCCGGCGCTGTCAATTACTGTTACTCCAATCGGCATCGCATTGATAAATTGAGTAAGCCGATTTTCGCGTTCTTTTACTTCTGCATAAAGTTTAGCATTGGTAAGTGCGATCGCCGCTTGTCCCGATAACAATTGCAAAACTTCCAGGCGATCGGGAGTAAAAGCTTGTGCGGTGAGGTTATTTTCGAGATAAACAATAGCAGCCAGTTGACCTTGATTCATCAAAGCAGCACACAAAATAGATTTAGGCTGACGTGCTTTGATGTAAGGGTCATTCGTAAAGTTACCTTCACGAGTGGCATCATTTAACACTAAATTTTCTTTGGTTCGAGCGACATAATTGATAATAGCTTCGGAAAGTTCCGGGCAATTTTCAACAGGCTCAGATTGCAACACTCTTATCCGTTCATCATTAATTGCACCTTCAGCTTCAATCAGCAATTTTCCCTGGGCTTCTAAAATTAAATATCCTTTTTGAGCGCCGACATTTTCAATCAAATTTTTCATCAATCTGGAGAGTAATTTATCCTGTACAATTTCGCCAGAAATGACCTCGGAAGCTTTCATTACTGTAGCGATATCCAAGGAATCACTAGAACTGCTGCCCGTAGTTGATGTAGTGGTTGAAATGTTTTTATTTGTAGGTCTATCGATCGTAAATAATTGCGGATATCGCGTTTCTAAATCTTTGACTTTAGCCGCTGCA
>JAICRN010000575.1 GCA_025937335.1 Microcoleus sp. TY_ISSM_2_bin.22 | reverse complement strand
AGCGAGATTTGTGCGATCGCTTCATCATCCCCGAAAAATTATATGGTAGAGAGAGCGAAGTATTATCCCTACTGGCAGCCTTCGAGCGCGTGAGTGCAGGAAGCGCCGAAATGATGCTCGTGGCTGGCTTCTCCGGAATTGGCAAAACCGCCGTAGTCAACGAAGTTCACAAACCGATTGTCGCAGCTAGAGGCTACTTCATCAAAGGCAAATTCGACCAATTCGGGCGCAGCCAACCCTTCTCAGCTTTTGTACAAGCTTTTCGCGATTTAATGAACCAATTGCTGAGCGAAACAGATGCTAAAGTTGAGCAGTGGAAGACTCAAATCCTGGCAGCTTTGGGCGAGAATGCTCAGGTAATTGTTGAGGTAATTCCCGAACTAGAGCGGATTATCGGAGAGCAACCCCCCGCACCAGAACTTTCCGGCAGTGCTGCCCAAAATCGATTCAATAGGTTATTTGAGAAGTTCATTCAACTCTTCACAACCCAAGAACATCCCCTGGTCATCTTCTTAGATGACTTGCAATGGGCAGACTCAGCCTCATTGAACTTAATTCAACTTCTGACGAGCGATCGCGATCGCCACTATCTCTTGTTAATTGGAGCGTATCGAGATAACGAAGTCAGTTCCGTACACCCTTTGGTGCTGACATTATCCGACATTCAACAAACCGGAGCTACGGTCAACACCATTACCCTCGCGCCGCTCGATTGCTTGAATTTAAATTGTTTAATTGCCGATACCTTAGCTTGTTCTAAAGCGTTGGCTATGCCATTAACAGAACTGGTCGATCAAAAAACCCAAGGCAATCCATTTTTTAGCACTCAATTTCTCAAATCTTTGCATGAAGATGGGCTAATTACGTTTAATTTTGAGGCTCGGTATTGGCAGTGCGATCTTGCCGCCGTGCGAACCTTAGCCCTGACAGATGATGTTGTAGAGTTCATGGCGCTGCAATTGCAAAAGTTGCCAATCCAGACACAAGAAGTTTTAAAGTTAGCTGCCTGCATTGGCAACCAATTCGATTTAGCTACGCTGGCGGTCGTTTGTGAAAAATCTTCTTCCGAGACGGCAGCAAACTTGTGGCCTGCTTTGCAAGCAGGGTTGATTCTCCCAATGACTGAAGTTTATAAGTTTTTCACTTCAGAGGAGTTTGAATTCAGAAATCAGGATTCAGAAGAAGAAAGCAATACTTCTGACTCGTGGTTCCAGAATCCAGACTCCTGTTATTACAAATTTATGCACGATCGCGTACAGCAAGCAGCTTACGTTCTGATTCCCGAATCTCAGAAACAATCCACTCACCTCAATATTGGTCAACTTTTGTTGATGAATACTCCGACAACTGAAAGGGAAGAGCAAATTTTTAATATAGTCAACCAGTTAAATTATGGTGTTGATTTAATTACCGAACCAACAAAGCGTTACCAACTGGCTGAGTTAAATTTGATCGCGGGACACAAAGCGAAGACTGCTACTGCTTATGCTGCTGCACGCAAATATTTAAGTTTTGGCAGGCAAATCCTAACTCCCGATAGCTGGCACACTCACTATGAAACAGCCCTCGATCTGCACGTATTAGGGGCAGAAACCGCATACCTGAGCTATGATTTTCAGGACATGGAGGAATTAGCTGATTTAGTCCTGCACAATGCCAGAACGCTGCTGGATAAGGTGAAAGTTTATGAAATCGAGCTTTCTGCTTGTACGGCGCAAGTCAAACCCAAACAAGCCGTTGAAATGGGGTTAGCAGTTCTCAAACTCTTGGGAATCTGCTTTCCAGAAAATCCAACTCCGGCAGATATTCAGCAGGGACTAGAACAAACCGCGTCACTTTTTGCGGGTAAAAAAATCGCGGACTTTATTGATTTGCCAGAAATGGAAAATCTCCAAAAGCAAGCAGCCTTGCGGATTCTATCAGGTTTAGTTTCTCCAGCATACATCACGGCTCCACTTCTCCTGCCACTGGTTATTGTGGAAATGGTTCGTTTGTCGGTTAGTTATGGGAATGCTCCCTTATCGGCCTTTGCTTACGGCTTGTATGGATTGGTATTAAGCGGTGTAGTTCAAGATATTGAAACAGGGTTTGAATTTGGGCAATTGGCGTTAAAAATTGTTGATATTTTTAATGCAAATTACCTCAAAACAAAAGTATTTTATACAGTTGGCGTTCACATCATACACGGCAAACATCATGTTAAAGAAACCATTCCTCTTTTAAAAGAAGGTTATGCGATAGGACTGGAAACCGGAGAGCTAGAATTGGGATATTCAGCCAAAGAAATCTCTCAATATTCATATTTAATCGGTCGAGAAATCGCGGGACTCGAAGAGGAAGTAGCCACCTACTGCCATGCGCTGGCTCAATTCAAACAAGAAGCAGCGTTAAATTACACTCAAATTGTTCATCAGGCTTTATTAAATCTGCTTGGGCGATCGGAAAATCCCTGTCAATTTGTGGGTGAAGCCTACAATGAAGAAACAATGCTCCCATTTCACATCCAAGCAAACGACCGAAACGGACTCCACTATTTTTATTTTCATAAACTGCTTGTATCTTACCTGTTTGGAGAAACCGAGCAAGCTTTAGAAAATTCTCGGCAAGCCGAACAGTATTTAGACGCAGTGACGGGTATGCTCAACGTACCGATTTTCTACTTTTATGACTCTCTAGCACGGCTGGGAGTTTGTACTGATTTGGGTTCATCCGAAGAGAAACAAGAACATCTGCAAAAAGTGAAAAGCAACCAGCAAACCCTTGATAAATGGGCGCATCACGCCCCCATGAATTTCTCGCACAAATTTTACCTAGTGGAAGCCGAACTGTTTCGAGTGCTGGGTGAAAATGTGCAGGCGATGGAGGCTTACGAACGCGCCATTTTTCTGGTTAAAGAAAACGATTATCTCAACGAAGAAGCTCTGGCAAATGAATTGGCTGCTAAATTCTACCTGGCATGGAGGAAAGAAAAAATTGCCCAGGTATATCTAATAGATGCTTACTATGCTTATGCTCGTTGGGGAGCGACAGCAAAAATCGAGGATCTAGAACAACGCTATCCCGAACTCCTGGCTCCTATCTTAAAACAGGAAAAAGCTCGTTCGTTGGAGGAAGGTACTACATCCAGTCACACTTCATTAATTTCTAGTAGTCGCCAAACAATTACTGGGAGTACGAGTACCACAGTAATAGATTTACCAACTGTTATCAAAGCTTATCAAGCTTTGTCTAGCGAAATTAAGCTGGAACAATTGCTTACTACCCTGATGCAAGTGGCGATTCAGAATGCCGGTGCTCAAACAGGAGTATTAATTTTGAAAGAAGAGGAGAACTGGAAAATCTCCGTCCACTGTAGCGATCGGCAAGGCTGTCTTCTGCAAGAAACTATTGGGATGGAGGAGAGTCAATCAATTCCCCAGACTGTCATTAATTACGTCAAACGTACCGAAAAAACCATAGTTTTCGATGATGTAAAGACTGAATTAATATTTACTTCTGACCCGTATATACAGCAGCAGGAACCTAAGAGCATCCTATGTACTCCGATTATCCATCAAGGTAAAATGATGGCAATTCTGTATTTGGAAAATAATCTGACAACGGGCGCCTTCACTGGCGATCGCGTCGCCCTCCTCAACATCCTGTGTTCCCAAGCTGCCATCTCGCTGGAAAATGCCCGCTTGTATCAGAAATCTCAACAGCTTTATCAACAATCCCAGGAATATGCCCAAAAACTAGAGCAGTCTATCCAGGATCTCAAACAGATGCAGTTGCAATTGGTGCAGGGTGAGAAAATGTCTGCTCTCGGAAATTTAGTCGCAGGGGTAGCCCACGAAATTAACAATCCCGTAGGCTTTATCGCCGGCAACTTGCAACCTGCTCAAGACTACGTGGGGGATTTATTCAATTTGATTGACCTCTATCAAGAAAAATTTCCCCATCCGGGAGTGGAAATAGAAGCAGAAATTGAGGATATAGACTTGGAGTATTT
>JAICRN010000811.1 GCA_025937335.1 Microcoleus sp. TY_ISSM_2_bin.22 | reverse complement strand
TGCACCGCCAGCATCTGAGCTTTGTCTTGCGTCAAAAAGGAAACACAACTTTCCGAGAAAAAAGACAAGCATTTCAATCGCTCGATACTATCCCAGTAGAGCCAGGAATTCATCTCTTCTATCCGAAAATTAGTTGCACGAAAAAGAAAGGTTTTTATCGCTTTAACTTAGCAGCTTCTTGGAAACGCAAATATCGAGGTCAACAAGAAGATGAACCTTGGTATCTGCTAACTAATCTACCGGATTTAAAAAGTGCGATCGAAGTTTACAGTCAACGTTACGGCATCGAAGCAATGTTTAAAGACTGTAAAACGGGAGGATATAACCTGGAGGGATGTCAGGCATCACCCGAGAAATTAATTGCATTAATAATTTTAATAGCTATCGCAATGACGGCAGCCTGGCTGCGAGGGAAAAGAACTCAGCTTCAAAAACAAGAAAAATATGTGTGTCGTCCTCAAGAACCCGGTAGAAATAGAAGAAGACATAGCAAATTTTGGATTGGTTTGTATGGGGAAAATTGGTTAGTTGCTAATGAATGCTGTTGGGAGTGGGTAGAATCCATGATGGGCTTAGTTCGCAATAAGCAGTCATTTTATCAGAGGGGACTAAAAGCTATAAAGCTTATAGGGCAACCGCTTTAGCTTCGTTGTCGCCCCCTGAAGGAAACGAGATAAGTAAGCGATCGCTCTTAATTTATTGTTATGAACCAAAACGCATTTTTCCTGTGAAGATTATTTTTTATGGTAAGTAATACAGCCAGAGTTTTTGATAACTTTTCTAATGTGTGAAAAGCTCATCGCAGAAGTGAAAAGTATATATTATCTTGAAAGAGGGACAAAATGCTAGAAATACCGCTCTGCGGACACCGCACCGCTAGAAAATAATCCTCAACTCTGGAATGTCGATCGACAAATCGTGTAGAATCGGGCTGCACCCGCATTTATTCTTAAAACCTTTCCAGAACTATTGTGCAAACACCTAATTTTTCAGAACTCAACCATCCTGTGGTCAAATCCCTGTTCCATCACAGCGACCAGGAATTATTGACTCTGTTTCAAAACCATCCCGATCAGGGTCGCTTCTTCACGGCGATTTTTTGCCGCTACGCTCAAATTGTACACTCCCTGATCCGCCATTCCGTGCGATCGCCCGTACAAGGCGATTACCTGTTTGCCCACACTTGGCAGCATATCTATCACGAACTCCGAGGCCTCGATTTGCGCCGCGAAACCCAAGAGTCTGATGGCGGAAATCTCAGTCTCCAAAACTGGCTGATTAATGTGACAGCAGTCTGCATAAATCAAGCTGAATTGCCCCCTGTTGAGTCGATTCACTATTCTTTGCAATCGGCTCCGCCTCCCCTGTGGTGTTACGTCAAACAAGCCTTAGAATTGTTAGCACCGCTACCGCGTTTAGTGGTGTTGATGGCTCAGACTTTCCGCTGGAGCGAAACTCGAATTGCAGCTTATTTGCAAGCAGAAGGCGAAGCTATTTCGCCCGCTCAG
>JAICRN010000445.1 GCA_025937335.1 Microcoleus sp. TY_ISSM_2_bin.22 | reverse complement strand
CTGCCAAATTGCTGTTTGTTGGGGAACAACTGAGGCTAAAACTAGAGGCAGGGGAACTAAAGAAAGTGTGTGAGGACTAGAACAAGCGGGAGTAGCAGGAAGACAAAGGAGATTTTGAGAAGATATTTCCTCGATCGACCTCATCACTGTTTGCACCAAATATTCGGCTTTTTCGGTCTCGGAGAGCCGAGAAACAGCATCAGCTTTGAGATGCTCTGTATCCCATGTTTTTTCCAGGGTTTTGCCCGCAAATAATCCCCAGTGCAGTCGCGAATTGCCGATCGCCAAAGCTATTTTAATTTGACTTTTACCTGTCAATCCAAATGTAAGGTTGTCGGTGCTTGCTGCCGGGCGAAAATTGTCGGGAATTGAGTTTTCCATAGTGAACGAGCGCGCGCAAACATTGAACTAAAGATAGATTTTAGATTAATTTTCTGAGTTTAACCTGCTGCTGAAGTCTAATTGACATCTGACGCAGTTCAAGGGTTCGCGCATAATTAGTATTGTCGGCTACAGAGCGCATAATTAGTATTTATAAATATTTGTAAAGCAAATAATTGCTATGCTCTGGCTGCATCCTTTATAATGTCTTAAGATGTTCCAAAAATCCTGGTAGCTACGATCGGGATCTTGGCGGGGTAAGCAGAGGTCTAAAAAACCAGGCTCAATCAAAATACTGTACCAATTCTGAGTAAATATGTCTTTAAAAATACAAGAACACGAAAACCCCTCGCCGAGATTAACTTCGCGGTTGCCTGAACCTGAAAAGTGGAGGCAGGAAGAAAGTCTTTCGCTGCCGGAAGTAGACAAACAAAAAGCCCTGATCGTGCAGATGCAGCAGCAAGTTCAGTTATCAAACTTGCTGAACCAAATTAATAACGAAATTCGCAGTACACTTGACATAGAAGAAATTTTGACATCGGCCTGCCGATTGCTGGGACAAGTGCTACAGTGCAGCCGCGTGAGCATTTTAGTCAAAGAATCAAATACAGAAAAAACTTTAGTCACGCGCGGAGAGTACAACGCCGGAGACTATCCGATCCAACTGGGCATGAAAGTACCGATGACTGACAACCCGCACTTGGCTGCAGTGGTGTCTCAGCAAGAGTCGCTAGCTTTAACGAAGTTTCTGGATTTTCCGGGATTGAACGAACAAACCCGAAAGATTGCCGAAGCTTTGGAGATTAAGTCCATGCTGGCAGTAGCTACTCGCTATCAAGGTGAAGTGAACGGCATAATTGGCTTGCACCAGTGCGATCGCGAACGGGAATGGACTGATTGGGAACGGCAGCTTTTAGAAGGGGTAGGATCGCAATTGGCGATCGCGATCAATCAAGCCAAACTCTATAGCAACACCCGTCGCCAAGCCGAACGAGAATCGCTGCTGCGGCTGATCGGCAACCAAATTCGCAGTACCTTGGATTTGGAAACTATCCTGGAAACAGCGGTGAGGGAAGTCCGCCAACTGTTGCAGTGCGATCGAGTAATTATCTACCAGTTTCAAGACAACTGGCAGGGAAAAGTTGTGGTTGAAAACATGACGGTTCCTTGGCCTTCAATTTTAGGAGATATGGGGGCCGATAAGTGTTTCAGGGGAGATTACGCCGATCTTTACCAGCAAGGGCGAGTCAAAGCAATTAATGATATTTTTAATGCCGGTTTAGAGCCTTGCCACGTTGATTTTTTAGACAGTTTGCAGGTAAAAGCTAATCTGATCGTACCGATTGTTACCTCCCGAAGCGAAGAAAATTCACTTCCTACAGCCGGAAGTTGTAATTTAAAATTTCCCGGTAAACTGTGGGGTTTGCTGATTGCTCACGAGTGCGGGGATACCCGCAACTGGCAGCGGCAAGAAATGGAGTTGCTGTCGCAGCTAGCCGACCAAATGGCGATCGCCATTCAGCAAGCAGAACTTTATAGTAAAGTCAGAGAAGCTGCGGTCAAATCTGAAGCTCAAACCCAGCAATTGCAAGCAGCGTTCCAAGAATTGCGATCGACACAGCAGCAATTGATTCAAAGCGAAAAAATGTCAGGTTTGGGGCAAATGGTAGCGGGAATTGCTCACGAAATTAACAACGCCAACAATTTCATCCACGCTAACTTGTTTCACGCTCAAGAATATTTTAAAGCATTGAACGAAGCTCTAGAACTGGCAGGTCATGCCTGCCCGGAAGCAGCGGCAGCAATTGTCAAAATCAATGAAGAACTAGAACTCGATTACATTCGAGAAGACTTTGGCAAACTGCTCAAGTCTATGCGCGAAGGCAGCGGACGGATTCGATCGATCGTGATGACGCTGCGAAATTTTTCTCGTTTAGACCACGCTGAATTACAACCAGTAGATTTGAATGAAGGTTTAGAAAGCAGTTTCTTGATGCTGCAAAATAAGCTAAAAACAAATATCAAAATCGACAAGCAATACGGCAGTTTGCCACCCGTCAAATGTCATGCCAGTCAAATCAACCAAGTATTTTATAATTTGATTGACAATGCTTTAGATGCGCTCCAGTCAACGAGCAAACCCGGGGAATTAACTATCCGCAGTTGGCAAAGCGAGCCGAACTGGGTAACAATCTCTGTCCGCGATACGGGAACTGGCATTCCTGCAGAAATTCAAGACAAGATTTTTGACCCGTTTTTTACTACTAAACCTGTGGGGAAAGGCACGGGTTTGGGACTTTCAGTGTGCTATCAGGTAATTGTTCAAGCTCACGGCGGCAAGCTGAGCTGCGTCAGTCAGGTTGGTGAAGGAACTGAGTTTATTGTAGAGTTGCCGCTGACAAATCAGAGGGTAAGTGCATAATTCCTGCTTTAGTCAGATTAATGACCAATGCCCCATGCCCCATGCCCGCAGATTTGTAAGTAATTAACCGGACTTGATACTAATTGTCAACTTGCTGCTGATAAGCATGATATACAGCCTCTAAAAAGACATTAGCATCAACTTTGGTCGGCAGTTTTTCCAAACTAATGATTTGTTTTACCTGAGTAGCCAGTTGTTTGCTCAATTCATTCCTGGCATTTGGTATCATAGCTTCGCGCCGCTGTAAATACTCTCGAATTACAGCAAAATCTTCTGGCAGCAAGCTGGAAATATCGGCCTCTATCAGCAGTTTTTTTGCTAGGGATTGAGCCGGTGTTGATACTTTCAATGCAGCAGTTGTTATGGGTTGTTGTTCTTGAATTACCAGGGTGCCACCTACCAAATCTCCTAAGCGTTTTTCCTGCTGGTTTAAAACTATGAAAAATACACCTATAAAAAATAAGTCGTCAAAAGGCCGCAGCAAAGCCCGTAGTGTTGATTGCTGAAGCCTGACTGGACGGCCGTCATCTCGAATTACTCGGATTTTGACATAACGCTTGCCTGGTGTTTGACCAGACCAAGCTGTTTCAAAAAATACAAAGTAACCTACATAAATGAAAAAACCAATTAATACCTGAACTGCTATCAACCAGAGTTCTAAGCGATTGGTACTTCCTAGCAACTTGGCTATCGTCTCAAGCAACACTAAATTAAATATTAGCGCACCTAATAAAAACACTACTACGATCAAACCCAAAATGATATAGTCGATCACCAATGCGTAGGCGCGGTTGCCAATTCCCGCTAAGGTAAATTCGAGTTCAACACTTTCTGGAGTGTGGAGAGTGAATCGATTAAAAAATCGCATAAATTTGAGTAAATTTTATGTTGTGAATGAGGCTGAATTAGCGATCGCGCATTTTCAAACCCAAACCTTCTTTGCGACTGCGGAGGTCATAGTAGATAATGGCTTTCATAGCCTGCCAAAAAGGAAGTACCAGCGCGCCAAAGCCAAAGCTCAGTGGCAAAACCAAAATATAATAAACTAACCAGTATAGACTCGATTGTGCACCCAAAAGTGCTGTTAAAACACTTTGAATGAGCAGGGTAAGTAAATTTGATACAATGTAGATCGGGAGTGAAACCAAAATGCCCACAAAAACTATCCACTGAATGCGTCCGACCGACCCCTTAGTTAACTGCCAACTGCGACTGATTGCTGAACTAGCGTCTATATTATTTTCGATCGCCAGCGGCAGCTCAACAATCAGCAAGCGAGAGAGAATTCGGATATAGATAATTAACAAAGCAATGACCGCAACTGCCATTAAAGCTACAATAGTTACGTAATTTTGCCCAAAGATAGCAGCAACCCCCACTCCCAAAATTATTATAGCGATCGTACCTGCCAAGTATACCCCAAGGAAAATTAGAGATGTCAAAACACCCGCCCCGAAAAAACTCCACATCCCAGGATTGACCTCAAGACGAGCATCGCTGACAGTCTCTGGCTTTTCCCTAACTTCACCGAAAGCCAGACGAGAAATGAGCGCTGAGATCGCAGAATATTTAGCCCAACCGTAAATCGGAACTAACAACCACAGATAAGCTACGAATGCCAAACCAAAATATGGCTTAAAATGGTCGCGGTAAATCCGTAAACTAGCACTAACAACATTACCGACGCTCAAGGGGCCTGTTTGTCCAGAAGAACTAAGATTTTTTTTAGGCATGACTGGATGGGTGTAGTTGTGTGAGGCGGAAAATTTACAACTATCTTAAGCTATATCTAATAGAACTTAGAAAAAACTTTATGAATATTAAACGTTGGATCGCGCGGCGAGAACCGAACTGGAAACGGTTGGACACTCTTTTACAGCAAGTAGAAAAAAAGGGGCTAAAGTCCCTACCTGCGTCTGAAATCACGGAATTAGCGAGTTTGTACCGTTCTGTTTCGGCGGATTTGGCTAGGGCGAGGACAAATGAAGTCGGTAATATTTTGTTACAAGATTTGCAAAGGTTAACTTCTCGCGGCTACACCCAAATTTACCAAGGTTCGCGCCGCCAAGATTGGGAAGCTGTAGTGGAGTTTTGCCGCTGGGGTTTTCCGGCTACGGTACAGCAGACATTTGCTTATACGGCGACTGCGACGGGTATTTTTTTAGTAATGGGGTTGATTGCTTGGTGGTTTGCTTGGCAAGATCCGGCGTTTTTGTCCCTAGCAGTTCCTGCACATTTGATTAAAACGGTGCGCGATGACGGGGAATTGTGGATGGGT
>JAICRN010000058.1 GCA_025937335.1 Microcoleus sp. TY_ISSM_2_bin.22 | reverse complement strand
TCTATCTGCTTTTTGCAGTGCTGTCAATTATGCCATGCTTGGCGCTAGGGAATTGCTAGATGTGGCACTTTTCTGGACGGGTCGGGATCTACCGCTGTTTCCCAACGGCTGGGCTCGTGCAATAATTAAAGACTTTCACCGCCCTATTTTTCTAGGTTCTGCCTCGATTTAATCATGCAAATAAAACTATTTTCTGGCTTTTAATTGTTGAATTACTGTAATTCATCCGGGGACAAATAGCGATAAAATAGGCAGGTTGATACCAGGAATTTTACTCACATGAAATCAAATCAAACCGCTGCGAGTTCCTCTGCCAAATTTAAGCGGATGGGCGTTGTCGGCGGCGGCCAGTTAGCTTGGATGATGGGGGATGCTGCTAGGGCGCTGGGTATTGAATTGGTAGTGCAAACTCCTAATGCTACCGATCCAGCAGTTTCTGTTGCTGCTGGTGCTATTTTGGCTGCTGTTGATGATGTTTTGGCTACGGCTGCATTGGCGGATGACTGCGATGTTATTACTTTTGAAAACGAGTTTGTGGATTTGGATGGTTTGCGACCGCTAGAACAGCAAGGGGTGTTATTTCAGCCGAGTTTGTCGTCGCTTTCTCCTTTGTTGGATAAGTACGTGCAGCGCTGTTATTTACAAACTTTGGGTTTGCCAACTCCGAGGTTTTGGGAATGGGATTGCAGCGCGGATTTGCCCCTCGAATTGTTGAAGGCGGTGGCGATCGACTTTCCGGCAATTTCTGTTTCTGACACCGTGCAGAGTGAAGGAGACTCGGATGCTGGATCGATCGACTTTCCCTTTGTGGTCAAAGTTCGCCGCCACGGTTATGACGGCCAAGGTACTTTTATTGTTAAGGATCGGGGGAGTTTTGAGTCAATTCGTGCTAAACTCCAAGGTCAGTCTTTGCTGGTGGAAGAGTTTGTGCCGTTCGATCGCGAGTTGGCAGTGATTGCGGCTCGATCGGCAACTGGCGAAATGGCGATTTATCCGATCGTCGAAACTCAGCAGCAAAATCAGGTTTGTCACCTAGTGATTGCGCCGGCTGATATTAGTTTAGATGTGAAAACTGAAGCTTGTGCGATCGCCCGCACTCTCCTCAACAGCTTAGAAGCTGTCGGCGTATTCGGCATTGAATTATTTTTAACGGCTGATAATAAGCTGTTAGTCAATGAAATTGCACCGCGCACCCACAACTCGGGACATTTTACCATCGATGCTTGCGAAACTTCACAATTTGAACAGCATTTGCGCGCAGTTTGTCAACTGCCTTTAGGCAATTCCGATTTGAAATGTGCAGGCGCTGTCATGGTAAATTTGCTCGGCTACGAGTCTGCCCAGTCAGATTATTTAACAAAACGAAAACAACTGGCACAAATTAGCGGTGGTTTTGTACATTGGTATGGTAAGAAAGTATCGCGTCCGGGCCGCAAACTCGGTCACGTTACAGTTGTGCTCGACGGGGAATCGGTAGCTCAGGGGCGATCGCAAGCACTGGCGATCGCTCAAACCGTTGAATCTATCTGGTATGCAAGTTAAATTGCTCGAAGCTTGCCAAAATCTGGTTAGTTGGTATATATTAAATAAAGGTTCTACTGCGACGTTGGTGACTGCCAATAATGTTTTTTTGATCTATAACTCTTAACTCTCGGGAATCAAGATGTTTGGACAGCAGTAAACTGGGCTTGTACCCAGAAACTTTAAGTCCGAGCCAACGGTACCCACCTGGTAAAATACCAGGTCAAAAGCTGAGGTAAGACGGCGTTGCGGGGAGCCATCATAATATTAATTGAGATAGGCGCTGTGAAATATGGCTAGCCTATTTTTTTTGATATACCAGAAGGATGTTCGGCAACGCGCGGTGTAAGGCTTTTAACAGATTTAACTGATGAATGAAAGAAGGAAAAATCAATAAAAATAAGGGTTTAAGCAATTAAAAACTTCGTAACCTTATGGACGGTTGCTATATCAATAAAATCGGTACTTTTTAATGTCCTACAGTGAATTTACGCTCAGAAAAGCTAAACGAGATTTTGACTTAACAACAGTAGAAGCAGGGCGATTCCTGCCGCCAACCGAGCCAATCAAGCCGAGTTTATATTTGACGGAATCGCTAATAGAAGGACTGCCACTGGCTACAGCTACAGGTTCTGAAAAAGCGCGATCGGAACTTATTATCAGTCCAATTTTAGTTGAAGTCCGAAAAATTTTGCAGCGACGAGTTAGCCTGTTTTCTGGAGAAGATTTTAGCGTAGAACCGGAATTAGGATTGAGCGGAGTTTGTGATTTTTTAATCAGTCGCTCTCCCGAACAAATATTGATTGAAGCGCCTGCTGTTGTCATCGTTGAAGCGAAAAAAGCGGATTTAAAAGTTGGGTTGGGACAGTGCGCGGCCGAAATGGTGGCGGCTCAAAAGTTTAATGAAATTAACAATATCCCGATCGCCACAATTTACGGAAGTGTCAGCAGCGGTACTGTTTGGAGATTTCTGAAGTTGGAGTCAAAAACTCTGACAATTGACCTCAATGACTATCCCGTGCCGCCGGTGGAACCGTTGCTGGGGATGTTGGTTTGGATGGTTCGCGACGGTTAAGGCGATCGGCTTTTAACTAAAATTTTAAAACTTAAGTGGCAAGAAACCAAGGTGATAATATTGGTGCCGCTATGTGAGGTTATACCATTTTAGATTTTAGATTAAAAAATAGAAGGATGGGGAATGACTCATTCCGTAAGGGTTTGGATCGCGGGCATACAGTTGTGTTCTGGTTTGAAACGGGCATTAATTATAGAAAAAATAGTCAAATTCTCTCCTTCTCTCCCCCTCTTCCTAACTCCCCAACTGCCAACCCGCAAATCTCCCTTGCAGAAAGTACCAAAAACGTGGTAGATTTAAAGCTTGTGTCCAAATAACACCAGTCCATGCCAAAACTCAAAACTCGCAAAGCAGCCGCAAAGCGCTTTAGAGCGACCGGCAGCGGTAAAATTGTGCGCCGTAAAGCTTACAAAAGCCACTTGCTACAGCACAAAAGTTCAGCTCGCAAAAGCCGTCTATCTAAGCTGGTCGTCATCGACGAGACCAACGATGCTAACGTGCGGTTAATGCTTCCATACTTGTAAAGTTTAACGGAAATTAAAGATGACACGGGTAAAACGCGGTAATGTCGCCAGAGCGCGCCGCAAAAAAATTCTCAAGTTAGCCAAGGGTTTCCGAGGCGCACAGTCGAAACAGTTCCGCACAGCTAACCAACGGGTGATGCAAGCCCTGCGTAACGGTTATCGCGATCGCAAAAAACGCAAACGCGATTTCCGCCGCCTGTGGATTGCTCGGATCAATGCCGCATCGCGCCAGCATGGCACGAGCTACAGCAGACTGATCGGCAACATGAAGAAAGCCAACATCGAAATCAACCGCAAAATGCTGGCACAGATGGCGATTATTGACCCCGCAACATTCGGTAAAGTTGTGGAAATGGCTAATCGAGCCGGAGCCTGAAAGTTCGCTTGATTTTTAGAAGGCAGAAAGCAGAAGTAAGAAAGATTTAACTGTCTGCCAGAGAAGGAAAACTCCTGATAAATCTATGAGATTCAGACAAACTTTCCTTCTTTGTTCTTACTTCTGAATTATTGCTGATTCAGAAAGGGCGATCGGGCTGGTAGCTCGCGCTTTTCGTGTTTTTTATACAGTTGCAAAGGCAAATATCAAAGATTGCTAGCGCATTAAAATAAATAAAACCTCCACAAACCTACCTAATTTAAAAAAACATGGATAGTAATTTGCTGATTGTTTACTTGTCAGTCCTGCTCGCTATACTCGGCAGCACTTCCTGGTTTATTGTTCGCCAGATTCTCAAAACTAGGAAGCTGGAAATGTCTCTGGAACGCTTAGAAAATAAGCTGACTACAGAAAAAGGAACGGCACAGGAATACTACGAATTAGGAAGTATCTATGTAGATAAAAAGCTTTACGCCCAGGCGATCGTACTGTTTCAAAAAGCCCTGAAAGCCAAAGATTTAGAAGGCGAAGAAAATCAAGCAGTTATTTACAATGCCCTGGGTTTTGCACACTTCGGTCAAGAACAGTACGACATCGCGATCCGCCAGTACAAAGAAGCCCTGAAGTTGCAGCCCGAATACGTTACATCTCTCAATAATCTAGGTCACGCTTACGAGCGCAAGAAATTAACAGCTCAAGCCTTGGAAATGTACGAACAAGCTCTCGCCTGCGATCCTGAGAATGCCACTGCCAAACAGCGAATAGAGTCCCTCCGGAAGCGTTTGGTAATCTATAATTGATTGTCGGTATTAGGAGCAATACAGATACCCCCAAACCTGGTTTCATTCCGAAACCGGGTTTTTTGTTCCCATAGTCAAAGATACTAAACTATTCAACACGTTAATGCGTTAGTTTTTAAGAACAGGAATTCCGAGTAAAGCTCGATCGCAGACCGTCCCAGCAGTTTAAACTGCTGTCAAGATAAAAGCAGTACCTGCAACGCCGATGGGTCCTAAACAATTGAAGGAGGAGAACGTAGTGACATCAATTCTCGTTGTCGAAGATTCGTGGTTGACTCGCAGGGTAATCTGCAAAATCCTGCGAGCAGAAGGATACGAGACTTGGGAAGCATCGAGCGGTCCGGAAGCTCTAGAACTGCTCGGCACTAAAACCCCAAACTGTATGCTCTTAGATCTGCTGATGCCGGAAATGGAAGGTCGGGAAGTCCTGCAAGCCATGCGCGATCGAGGATATAAAATTCCAGTCATCGTAATTACCGCAGACATTCAAGCAACCACCCGCTCCGAGTGCATCGAACTCGGAGCCGTCGCAGTCATTCACAAAATGCCCAACTCAGAGGAACTGATCGGGTGGATCGAAAAAGCTATCAGTGCCAGCGAGGAGAGCACCCCATGAAATTAAGCGCTCGACAGCTCGATGCTTTGCAGGAACTCGTCAACATCGGGATCGGTCAAGCAGCAGGGATTTTGAACGACATGATCGAGTCTCCGATTCGCTTGCAAATCCCCTTGCTCCAAGTCCTGTCTCCCACCGACGTGCAACAAGAGTTAGAGATTCACCTCAACGGCGAGCAAATAGCCGCCGTCCAGCTCAAATTCACAGGCTCCTTTGGAGGCATTGCTCAGCTAGTCTTTCCTACCAACAGCGCGGCCATGCTCGTTACCATGCTGACAGGGGAAGAGGTTGGAACTCACGACCTGGATTCAGTCAAAATTGGTACGCTAAGTGAAGTGGGAAATATTGTTATCAATGGGGTCATGGGTGCAATTAGCAATGTACTTCAGCAACGCCTGAACTACTCAATCCCTAATTACATGGAAGGGACGATCGCTACTTTGCTGACATCTGGCGGTTTAGGTACTGATACAGTTGTTTTATTAGCCCAGACCCGTTTCATTATTGAAAGGCTTCACATTGAAGGAGATATCATCCTCATTTTCAATGTCAATTCCTTTGACACCTTGTTGACGGCTATCAATCAACTTGCCGGGGGTCTATGATCGAGGAGAGCAAAACTATTAAGGAAAAGTTTGGGGTTCTCGACAGCGTACCAGTCGGTGCCTGCTTACTGCGAGATGATTTTGTGGTGCTGTTTTGGAATACTTGTCTGGAAGAGTGGACAAAAATTCCTCGCAGCAAAATATTGGGAACAAAGATCACAACCCATTTTCCGCACCTGAGTCAGCTAAAGTACGCAACTCGCTTCAAGCAAATTTTTGCAGGAGGCCCGCCAACAATTTTTTCTTCTCAAATTCACAAACACCTGATTCCGGCAACTTGCCAAGACGGGCAGCAGCGAATTCAGCAAACTACTGTGACTGCTGTGCCGGCCCTGGAGGCTGGCGTTGCAGAAGAGGAGATTAGAGACTGGCTTCTCCAGACTCTTGAGTTAGAACCAGACGGTACTTTCGGAGTCGGAGAACCAACAAGTGCTTTTTTGTCTGGGGAATATCGACCCTCAGTTTCGTCATCAATATGGCCGGGGGTCAATTCCCCCTCGTTCTACGCGCTGCTGGTGATTCAGGACGTTACCGACCTCACGCACCGCATCCAAGCTTACCGGACTCTGCGGGATCAGGCTTTAGAGGAAGTGAAAGTGCGTCAGCAGGTAGAGGAAAAATTGCGGTCGAGCCAGCTTTTCATCCAGCAGATTGCTGACGCGGCGCCTTACTTGCTCTACATATACGATTTGACCCAACGCCGCAACGTCTACGTCAACGGTCAAGCTTCTAAATTGCTCGGCTACACTCCTCAAGAAATTTTACAGATGGAAATGGCTTTGTTTTCCAGTTTGGTGTACCCAGAAGATTTGGAGAGGGTGGAAGCGCACCTGCAAAAATTTCCCCGGGCCCAAGACGGGCATATTTTGGAGTTGGAGTACCGACTGAAACATCGATCGGGCGAATGGCGCTGGTTCCGCTGTCGCGATCAAGTGTTCGCCCGCACAGCCGACGGCCGGCCCAAACAAATTTTCGGCACCGCTCAAGATATTACCGAGTACAAGTGGGCAGAGGATGCGCTGCGGCAGCAAAACGAACGAGAACTGCTGATGGCGACGATAACTCAGCACATCCGCGAGTCTCTGGATTTGGGCGAAGTGCTCAACACGACTGTGACAGAAGTGCGCCAGTTCCTTCAGGCCGATCGAGTGATGATCGTCCGATTCAACTTCTGTACGGGGTATCTGTGCGCTGCACCCGCGAC
Organism: Microcoleus sp. TY_ISSM_2_bin.22; assembly: GCA_025937335.1. Classification (GTDB taxonomy): domain Bacteria; phylum Cyanobacteriota; class Cyanobacteriia; order Cyanobacteriales; family Microcoleaceae; genus Microcoleus. The sequence continues at coordinate 7,793 of JAICRN010000058.1, read as the reverse complement.
GGGGGCGGTGACGGTGGAATCTGTAGCTCCCAACTGCCGGCCGATGCTGGGAGAAACCCTCGAAAATTTCTGTTTTGACGAGTTCTACCTCGAAGCGTACCAACATCGGGCGATCCGACCCATCGCCGATGTATGCGCCGCGGATTTGCCACAAGATCAAATTGACTTGCTCGCACAATTTGAGGTGAAAGCTTATTTGGTGGTACCGCTAGTGCAAGGAGACGAGTTGTGGGGGCTGCTGATGGCCCACCAGTGCAGTCCCCGGCAGTGGATGCAGTTGGAAGTAGAGTTGCTGTCTTCTTTGGCCGCACAGTTGGCGATCGCGATCAAGCAAGCAGAACTATACCAGCAGTTGCAAGCGGCAAACCTCAAGTTAGAGCGCTTGGCAACTTTAGACGAACTCACGCAGCTAGCAAACCGCCGTCGGTTCGATCAATATTTAGAAATGGAGTGGTGCAGACAAGCGGGGGAACAAACGCCTCTGTCCCTGATTCTGTGCGATATTGATTCTTTTAAAAGTTACAACGATACCTACGGGCACCCAGGGGGAGACGAATGTTTGCGGCAAGTGGCCGGGGCGATCGGCAATGCAGTCGATCGCCCCGCCGATTTAGTAGCTCGCTACGGAGGCGAAGAATTTGCCGTTATTTTGCCGAATACCGCAATTCAAGGGGCGGTGCTGGTAGCCGAACGCATACAGCTCAAAATCGCAGCTTTGCAGCTTCCTCACGCTGGTTGTCAGGTGAGCCCCTACGTCACTGTAAGTTTCGGCGTAGCGAGTATTGTTCCTGCATCTGAATCTGGGCCCGAAATCCTGATTGCCGCAGCCGACCAAGCGCTGTATCAAGCTAAACGACTCGGGCGCGATCGTATCGAACTTTATCAGCCCGACCCTGCTTCTGGCAAGCCGAACGGGACAGTCACTCCCCTGCTTCCTGCAGATTTTTCTCTACCCAATACTAATTTGCCGTCTCCCACAAGCGCTTGACTTATTTCAATATTTGTGCATATGGAGTAGTTACGAGCTGTCCTGCAGGAGTAAAATGGGCATCGGGGATATTTTCACTTCCAGGAATGTCAGCCACGGATTTTCAATCAATGTTATTCATATAAGAACGATGCTATGGGACACCCGCTAAATTATTTGAATTTTTTAGTAAAGTTGTAAAAAGTCAAAAGTAAGAAAGGTGTCAGTAAAAACAAGATTTTTTACTTTTTACTTTTGACTTTTTACATATCGAGTATTCAACTCAAAACTCTTAAGGCGCGGCCGCCGCCCTGCGGTTGGCAACAATCAGATTAGCCTGATACTCTGCGACTTTTTGCTGAGCCTTTTGATAGTTCGGGCTAGTTGACGGCACTGCTCTCATGAGCCCAACCGCTTTCTGCCACTCGCTTGCTACTGCAATCCACTCATTTTGAGACTGAGCCGTCTGGGCTAAAATTGCTGCATTCTGAGCTTTGTTCACGGCTTCCCTCCAAGAGTCAGGCTTAGGCGCGGCCGCTTTTGGTGCAGGAGATGCTGGCTTGGGCGGCGAAGATGCCGGTGCAGCTTTGGGTGCTGGAGATGTCCCCGGAGCTGGGCTTGGGGGTACTGCAGCATTGGGAGTAGCTGCGGGAACCGGAGAGGCGGGCTGTGGGGTGCCGGGAGATGCGCCCGGAGAGGATGGGGTCGCTTTAGACGCGGGAGATGGGGCTTTCGGGGAGGGAGAAGCAGCTTCGGGGGCCGTCGGTTCTGGGTTGGAGCCGAAGGGGAAATTGCCAGTAAAGAAAAGCCCTGCGATCGCCGCCAGAGGCACTAAGATAGCCACGGGTATTACCCATTTGGGAAATTGTTTTTTCGGAGGCGGGGCTTCCTCTTCCTCTTCCTCTTCCTCTTCGTCATCTCGATCGAATTCTCGATCTTGTTGATAATAGTCTTCGCCTTCGGGCTCGACATCATCTAAACCTACAGAGTCGTCAGGCATTCCACTCTCGGAGGCGTAAAGCCTTGGCTCCGCGGGCATCAGATCGATTTCATCTTCCCACGCAGGCGAGCCGTCACCTGTTCGACGCCCGTAAACCTTTACAGTGTGAATTGATTCGACTCCCAAATTCGTCATCCCGCTGCGGATGAAATCGACCAATGCCATTTGACTCGGTACTTTGTCTGACTCCAGAATTATGTGGAGGCAGCCGTTGTCCCGCGTCACATCGGCGTTGATGCCTTTGGGTTTGAGTGTACGGTTGATGCTAGATGCGATCGCTTTTGGATCGCCCTGCTTGAGAAGTTCCCGCAGGTTCTGTTGTGTCATGGGTAGCGCTCTTTTGGGGGGGGGTGGAGAGCCGGCAAATAATATTAACCGATCGGCGTTCGGCGGCGGACAATATGTATTTACCACATTAACTTCTACTGTCGCATTCTGAGAGTATTTCTAGCTAACTCGGAGGGAGACCCCACACCATAATCTTCGATTCCGCGCGTGGATGAAAGCTAGGGCCGTGACGAATTTGGTGAGGGAGGATGTCACTATCTATTCAAGACCTTTTGGCCGCCGATCGGGCATCAAGCACATACCAGCGCTCGAAATTTGTTGTAAAAATTTACAGTGACGACCCCATCCCGCTGCCCTGTCGGACATCAGCTAAACAAGCTAGAAAGTTCTATAACTTTGGTTTGCAGGGTTGAGATTTCTTCCCGGCCCCGCTTTAAAGAAGCTTCTAAGTCTAGCAGCAAAGGCAAACTTTTTTGCAGTTTTTCTAAGCTGGCGTTTTTGACTTCTTGGCGCAAGTAGTATACTCGTTTGGGATTGCCGAGGTCTAGAGCTTGAGCTATTTTATCATCGCGATCGCCCGCTTGGATCATCGCCTTTACCCACAGCCAAGTCCGAAACTTACCAGTCAAGCCAGCCACAATCCTCAAACCAGGCTCGCTGCGGCCAGTTAAGCCGGCCAGTAAATCCAAAGCCGCGGACGTATTGCCCTCGCGAATCGCATCGGCTAGCTGGAAGGTATTCTGGGCGTGACAGTGCACCAGTGCTGCAACTTCCTCCGGGTTCAGAGGTTGGCTGCGGTTGCCCGCAAACAGCAGCAATTTTTCGAGTTCGCTGTATAGCTGGCGGGTATCGCTGCCAATGGATTCGGCCAAAAGTTCGATAGCCGTGGCCGTCAATTTGACGTTCATTTCGCCCGCGACTTGGCGCACCCGCTGGGCTAATTCTTTGTCATTCCAAGGCGGAATCGGCGAAAATTCCCGCACTTGGGCGGACTGGACAAGTAACTTGGTAGATTTGAGCCGGCTGTCGGGTTTTTTGACGGATGTCAGCAGCAGCACGGTGGTAGGGGGAATCACCGGCAGCGTCCTTTCAAATTGCGCCAACAGTTCAGGAGAACACTGCTGCGTTACAGTCGTATTTGCCAACCAGACAAAACGGCTGCCGGTACCGAAGGGGGGCGTTAAGGCTCGATCGAGCCCTTCGACCACAGCGTCGGCCCGATCGGCAATAATCTTGTCATAGTTAAAACTAGCCCAGTTGGGGTCCAGGACTGTTTGGCGCAAACTTGTCACAGCCTGCGCCATGGCAAAGTCGTCTTCCCCCCAAAACAGGTAAATTTGCATCAAAAAGGCTCAGTATCAAAAAAAATCAGAGTTGCGCGTTCCGCAAGTCCAACATATCCTAAATTGAACTGTTGGATGCCCGCAGCATAATATAAAATTTGGTGTGGGAGTTTGTCACCGCGAGGAAATCAAGATTGGATGATACTTATCAAGCTTACGTAAATCGGGTGGCGCGAATGACGCTGCTGGACTCCTACAAGTCCCAGGTGGAACACATTCAGGAATCTCCAAAATTTAAGCCCGACGAAGCCGGTCACAGATATCCTGTACCTTTTCCGGGTTATTCGGTGATTACGCCGCCTGCTGGGGAAGATGCAGAAAATGCTGCACTTTATAGTAATTTGCACTCGATCCAACAACGGCTATTGCAGGAAACAGCGTACGGTGCGATCGTGCCACTGCCTCCTGATAGCTTCCATTTAACCGTAGCCGATTTGATTTGGGACAGCGCTTTTCGAGATGCCTCTGATAAAAATCCAGAATTTGAGGAGCAACTGCGCTCGCGCATGGCCGATCGTTTTGCCGCCTGCAAACCCTTGGCGGGCGGCGGTCCCATTCGCTGGATAGTGCTGGGGTTGATGGTGATGACTAGAGCAGTGGGTGTTTGTTTGGCACCGACGGACGAAAACTCTTACAAGCAAATTCTGGAGTTTCGCCGATCGATCTATCAAAATCCCGATTTAATTGCTTTGGGAATCGAACAGCAATATCATTTTACGGCACACATTACTCTGGCTTATTTTGGGGACACCGGGCCGAACCTAGACCGCGATCGCTTGTGCACTTTGCTGTCTGAGTTAAACGAGCAATGGCTGGACACGCCGCAAGAACAGTCCGTACACCGAGTGGAACTGAGGAAGTTTGAGGACATGGCCACCTACCTCCGGCAACCAGACTGGCCTGTTTTTGAGTTTTAACCAAGCAAGAGGGCTATACCGGCGAAGCTGAGCGGGTAAAAAGAGGGAAGAAGGAAGAAGGAAGAGGGAAGAAGGAAGATTTTTTCCCTTATCCCACCCTCCCCATCTCCCACTCTCTCGCCGACTCTCCCCTTCTCCCCTCTCCCCTGTGACAACACTCAGAATATTGCCTATTAAATGCTTTAATTATTTGGGCTTGGCAACAAAGTCAAGCAAAAAACTTATTATGAAAAATCAGAAAAAAACAGCTTTGCTCAAAAAGTGGCAGTACACGTTGTTGGTATAGGTTTAGATGGAGCTGCTGGGCTGAGCTCCTCGGCGCGGCAGGTTGTAGAAATGGCTGCTCTGCTAATAGGGAGCGATCGACATTTGAGCTATTTTCCACAGCTCTCCTGCGAGCGCTGGGTGCTAGCAGATTTGACGACCGCAATTGTCGAAATTCGGCGCTGGTTGGCTCAGGAGACGGATTTAGAGGAGGATGCGGGGACGTTGGAAACCCCCATATCCTCCTCTCAAGTAATTGTCATTTTAGTGGCGGGAGACCCGCTGTTCTACGGCTGGGGAAAGTTGTTAATTGCCCAATTGCCTGCAGAAAAATTGACTTTTCACCCCCACGTCAGTTCTGTGCAGTTGGCTTTTAACCGATTGCAAATCCCTTGGCAAGACGCTCATTTTGTTGGCTCTCAAGGACGTTATTTTGAGGAACTGACGGCAAAACTCAAACTCGGTGTCGAGAAAATTGCGGTGCTCGCCGACGAAACTCATACTCCTGCGGCCCTGGCAAATTTGGTGAAAGCTCTAGATTTGCCTACACGCTACGAGTTTTGGGTATGCGAAAATTTGGGTGCTGCTGACGAGCGGGTGGGCCTGCGTTCTCTGTCAGCTTTGCTGGGAGAGTCTTTTGCACCGCTGAGCGTGGTTGTGATGCTGCGGGAGTCTCCGGCGGGGACGGAATCTTTGGATTTGGAAAAGTTGCCTTTGTTGGGCATTCCCGATGCAGCCTTTATCGGTTGTGGCGATAGGCCTGGTTTGACGGTGGAACGGGAAGTGCGCGTGTTGGTGTTGGCACAGTTGGCTTTGCAACCGGGACAAGTTGTCTGGGATGTGGGTGCTGGTAACGGTTCTGTGTCGATCGAAATTGCTCGTTTATTCCCGCAGTCTGAGGTGTACGCGATCGAACAAACCGTTGCTGGTACTTCTGCGATCGAGTTCAACTACGTCCGTTTTGGGCTGCAAAATGTGTTCTCGATTTACGGAACCGCCCCGGAAATCTTGCACCGCTTGCGTCCTCCGCACCGGATTTTTATTGGCTGTAGTGGCGGAGGGCTGACTAAAATTTTGGGCGTTTGCGCGCTGCGGCTGCTTCCTGGAGGCTCGATAGTGTTGGCTTTGGATGCTTTTGAGGATATTGCTACTGTTTTGAGCTGGATGGGCGATCGGGTGCGCCGCGAACCGCACTGGAGTTACCGAATTTTGCAAGTGCAGTTATCGCGTTCTGTGGCTGGGGGGAATTCAACTCGTTTTGATGCGTTGCGGCCAGTTTCGATTGTGACGATCGATCGACACTTGAATTAATGTCGGAATTTTTACCGCAAATTTAAGCTGATTAGCGCTGATTAACGCTGATTTGAGTCAGGAAGAGTAAGGTTGCGGTTGCTAGTAGCAATAAAATGCCGGCTGCACCTGCTAGGGGTTTTGCGGCTATTCCTGTAATCCATTCCGGTGCGCGGCCTGTGGGATTAATTGCGCCTTCTGTATCTACGGTAGTTATACCCCAAATCCAAGCTGCGTGAATGCCGATCGCCAATCCTAAACTGCCATTGTCGGCGATGCGGGCTAATGTTAAAACCATCCCCATCAGCCACAATCCGGGCAGTTGCGGTAGAGTTTCTTTGGCGGCCCAAATTAGGTGGGCGATCGCGAAAATGAAACTGGCGATCGCTGCTGCGATTAGTATTGAGTAATCTTGCTGGAGGATTGTTTGCAAGCAGCCGCGAAAGATTAACTCTTCTGTGGCGCTGATCCACAGTCCTAATAACAGAGTCAGCAGACTAGCAGGGTTAAAAATTAAAGTCCAAAAATTAATTTTTTTTTCACCTGTTTCGGTGGAAGTTTCGCTTTTTTCTAGCTCGATCCAGCCTGCGGTTAATTGCAGACCGAATAAAATTATTAAGCTGATTATTCCTAATCCTAATCCCCGCAGTAATGACATTACAACTGCGGGTTGCCAATCCCAACCCCAGTTGACAAAAGATATGTTTTCGATCCAACTTGTCGCCCATAAAATGAAGGGGACAATTACGTAGAGGGAAGCTAGTAAAGGTAGTTTTTTGTTTCCCAGGGGTTGGGGTGGATGCCATTTGAGGGCGATCGCCAGCACGATAGCTGCCGGAAGCCACACAAGAATCCAAGTTGAGAAAAACAAGATTATTTTGACAATTGCTGGTATTGACGGCGACAGCAGTCGCAGGTTAGTTATACTATTCCACATTTAATGGGTTGCAACTATAATACTGTTGGCTGTTGACTGTTAACTGTTAACTAATGACTACTGACTACTGCCAACTGCCAATTGACTACCGATCGAGCTTGCGCTGAATTTGCCTGAGAGACTGGTACATTTCCGGCAAACGGTTGTAGACGGCTGCGGCTTTGAGAAATAGTTTGTGGGGAATTGCTGGAACGCCCGTCACGATCGCACCTGCGGGCACGTCGCTGTGAATTCCGGCTTTAGCAGTGGCGATCGCCCCATCTCCGATTTTGGCTTGATTAGCAATTCCTACTTGACCTGCCAAAATTACATTGTTGCCAATTTTTACCCCGCCGGCCATGCCAACGTGAGCGGCAAACGCGCAATTTTTCCCGACTTGACAGCCGTGACCTACCTGTACTAAATTGTCGATTTTTGTATTTTGGCCGATGCGGGTTTCTCCGACAGCGGGCCTGTCGATCGTGCTGTTGCAGCCAACCTCAACGCCCTCTTCTAATACAGTGCAGCCAGACTGCTCCATTTTCACCCATCCTGTGGCTGTCGGCACGAACCCAAAACCTTCGCTCCCGATCGCCGCACCGCTGTGAATCACGCACTTTGCCCCGATGCGAGTACGTTCGTGAATGACACAGTTAGCGTGTAAAACTGTGCCGTGGCCTATTTCCGCATCTGGGTAAATTACGACATTTGGATGAATGCAAACGTTGCTGCCAATTTTGACTTTTGCTTGAATAACGACGTGGGGGCCGATATAGACATTTTCACCAATTTCTGCTGAGGGGTGAAC
>JAICRN010000004.1 GCA_025937335.1 Microcoleus sp. TY_ISSM_2_bin.22 | reverse complement strand
TTCTTTTTTTTAACTTGTATAACATTGATTAAAGGAAAAATCTTATTATAATCAAACTTAGGGTAAAATATCCGAGCAGCTTTTAGAGCAGTTTTTAAGCGTGCAAGCAAGTAGGAGCGATCGACAATGTGGAGTAGGGAACAAACAACCGCAGAATCAACGACAAAAGAATCCCGCCAGACGCTGCTGTCGGACGCTGACGGGGAACTTTGCCAGCGGGCTTGGGTAGAAATCGATTTAGCAGCTTTAACTCACAATGTAAAACAGCTTAAAAATCTCTTATCTCCCCACACAGAACTGATGGCAGTTGTGAAAGCGGATGCTTACGGACACGGTGCTGTTGCAGTCAGTCAAATAGCATTGCAAGCAGGTGCTAGTTGGCTGGGAGTGGCAACAATTCCCGAAGGAATAGAATTGCGAGAAGCTGGGATAGAAGCGCCGATTTTGCTGTTGGGGTCAACCCATACAGCCCAACAGGTAAAGGCGATCGCCCATTGGCACTTGCAGCCCACTATTTGTACTGCCAAACAAGCCCTAATTTTTTCGGAAGTTCTCGCCGATCTCAACCAATCTTTGCCAGTTCACGCTAAGTTAGATACGGGAATGTCTCGCTTGGGTACACCCTGGCAAGAAGCAACAGAATTTGTACAATTAGTCAAGCGCTTGCCAAATTTAAAATTAGCCAGTATTTACTCTCACTTGGCGACAGCAGACAGTCCTGATCCGGCAGTAATGAGAGAGCAGCACCAGCGGTTTAAACAGGCGATCGACCAAATTAAAATAGCAGGAATTAACCCCCCTCGCCTCCACTTGGCAAACTCTGCTGCCGCCCTCGCTGACCGCGATTTGCACTACGATTTAGTGCGAGTCGGTTTAGCTACCTACGGTCTCTATCCAGCACCTCACTTGCAGTCGATCGCCAATTTGAAGCCCGCAATGCAGGTAAAAGCTAGGGTAACGCAGGTGAAAACAATTGAAGCAGGAACAGGCGTCAGTTACGGCTATCAATTTATAGCTCAGCGGCAGACACAGATTGCCGTAATTGGTATCGGCTATGCAGATGGTATTCCGCGCAATCTTTCTAATAAAATGCAGGTTTTAGTTAGGGGTGAATTCGTGCGGCAAGTGGGAGCCGTGACGATGGATCAATTAATGCTGGATGTAACCGATATTCCCGATTTAGAAGTCGGTGAAGTGGTGACTCTGTTGGGGAAAGATGGGGAATATCAAATTACTGCTGGCGATTGGGCAGCGACTTTAGGAACTATTTCGTGGGAAATTCTCTGCGGTTTTAAACACCGATTGCCCCGCGTAGCAGTAAACTATTAACAGTAGTCCGGCAGGGGTTTAAACCCCTGCCTCATAGCAAAAGTCGGTTTAAACTGAGATGTTGTGTCATTGTCAAAAACGGGCAAGATGCCCGTTCCACAAAAAGTAGATTTTCTTGTGGGGTGGGCATCCTGCCCGCCCATATAAGGGTTATTGATAATGGTGCAATATCTCAGTTAAAACCGACTCAAGAGTTGGAGCGAGAAAATCATAGATTTTAGTCCTCTTAAAGAGGACTTTGGCTATGAGACATGGGTTTTGAACCCCTGTCGGACTCTCGGAATGAGCGAGAAGACTGAGACTGGGTTTACCAACCAATTACCAATTACCAATTACACTTAGCAATTACCAATCTAAAATTAACATGACAGCCATCAGCAGAGTTCTACCAATAGCCCAAACCTTGTATTCCCAGCTAAATGCAGAAAGAACACAAGCCTTGGAAGTAGCCCAAGAATTCTCGAAAAAATTCGTAGAATTGGGGTTTAAAATTGTACCTCAACTGCTGTGGGCGATCGGCATTTTGTTAATTACGCGATTTGCGATCGGCTTTGCGGGGCGCGTGACTCGCCGAGCACTGAGTCGCACCGAAGCCACACTGCGGAAATTCTTAGTTCAAGCTGCTGAAATTACGATTTTGGTAGTGGGAGTAGTCGCCGCTTTGAGTCAGTTGGGAATTCAAACTACCAGCGTGGTTGCGGTGGTGGGTGCAGCGGGTTTGGCGATCGGTTTGGCGTGGCAAAATACTTTGTCGCACTTTGCTGCTGGGGTAATGTTGATTAGTTTGCGGCCCTTTGAAGTCGGGGATGGGATTGAAGCTGGCGATGTTAAGGGAGTGGTGGACAGCATCGGGATTTTTTCAACCACCGTGGTGACAGACGATCGCATAAAAATTATTGTACCGAACAATCAGTTGTTTAACGGTACACTGAAAAATACAACGGCAATGGGAACGAGGCGAGTAGACTTGAAGATTGATATTGGCGATCGGCCGATCCGTCCAACTGTAGCTGAGTTATTAGAAATTGCCCACTCTCACCCCCTGGTGTTGGAGAATCCGCCCCCGACTTGTTTGGTGATCGAGATTACTCCAGATACAACTATTTTATCTCTCCGGCCTTGGTGCGCGTCGGTGGCCTACGAACAAGTGCGATCGCAAGTTCAAGAACACGTCAAAGAAGCAATGAATGCCTACAAAAATCAACAACAATAGATATCAATCTCAAATCTAAAATCCCAAATCCAGCCGAGGTATTTCCCATGAGTCAGTGGTATCCACAGCAAATTTTGCAAGAACCCGGTGTCAGGATCACCGCCACCGAGAAACAAACAATTCTCAGCAAATTTCCGCCTCCCGACGAAAACGGTCAAATCTATGCCGACGGGGTTTTTGAAGGCGGCGGCGTGCGCGGAGTTGCATTTTTAGGAGCACTCAGGTGCTGCAGCGATTTGGGCATCCGCTGGCGAAAATTGGCCGGCACTTCGGCAGGTGCAATTACTGCCGCAGTATTGGCAACCGACTTGTCAATTGATGATTTAGAGGAAATTTTAGGACAGCTCGATTACAGCATATTTTTAACTCAAAAAAACAGTCCTCTAATTTTAAACGGCGACCCCGCCGACGACTTGCAATCTCCTGCTTGGACTCTACTTTTCTTAACAGTTAGCCGTCAGATGGGAGAATATTCGGCGCAACCGTTCCGGCAGTGGCTGGAAACAATGCTCGGTCGAGGTAACTTGCACACTTTTGCCGATGTCAAACAAATCGTAAAAGAGCGGGAATTAAAAGTAGTAATATCCAACCTCTCTCGCGGTGAAATGTTGGTGTTGCCAGACGACTTACACCGACGCGAATCGACGGATTCCGATCCTTTGTACGAACAGTTGCGACTCAAAAGTGCTGAACATTTTAGCGTGGCTGAAGCCGTTCGGTTGTCGATGAGTATTCCGCTATTTTTTGAACCGGGAAAACTCGGCGATGACTTAATTGTAGATGGGGGAATTTTGAGCAATTTCCCCCTGTGGATTTATGACAAACAATCCGTCGGTTCGACTCCTGCGGCGCCGCGCTGGTTTACCTTTGGGTTTCGATTAGTCGATACCGGAATTGAGACTAAAGCTAAGATTGATACTCCGCTGTCGATGCTGGCGGCGATGTTCAGAACGATGATGAAAGCAAGAGACCGCTATCACCAGCGGGAGATGGATAAAGGCAGGGTGATTAATATTGATGTGACTGAAGCTGGGGTGACGACGACCGACTTTAATCTCGATGCCGATCGCAAGGCTCACCTGTACCGCTTGGGGTATTTGTATACTAAGAGGTTCTTTTTGAGTTCCAATTTTAGTTGGGAAAAGCACTTGAAGGCTAGAGGCTTTGGGGAAGAGGCGGGCGGTTGAGGTCGCGAAAAGTATACAGAGTAAGGGATTGAGGAATTTTAAAATTAGGGGTTGGCAAGAAGAAGATGTGTGTGCTATAGTTAGTTACTGTCATCTTGGAGAGGTGGCTGAGTGGTCGAAAGCGGCAGATTGCTAATCTGTTAAGGGTGTTAACATCCTTCGAGGGTTCAAATCCCTCCCTCTCCGTTCTAAGTAAGCCCAGCTAAAAAAAATAGAATACCCAGAGCCCCGACTTCTTTAAGAAGTCGGGGCTCTAAAAGCGATCGCGTTTTACCTTAGTTTTGTTACTAAAACCATTACAAACCAGAAATTTTCAAGAATTCATTTTGGAAGCAACGATGAGTATCTGAATCGAAACAAACAAAAAGAATAGACCCGATCGCACTAGATGTTAAAAGAAAGCGACTGGTTTGTGCAAAAGCAATTTCCGCCGCACGCTCGGGTGGAAAACCCATTGCTCCCGTTCCAATAGCTGGAAAAGCAATACTCCGCAGTGAATGCTGTACAGCTAATTCCCAACAACCCCAGTAACATTCTGCTAATAGTTCTTCCTCTCCCTGAGAGCCACCGCGCCAAGGGGGACAAACCGTATGAATAACCCAAGGTGTCGGCAAATTATAGCCAGGAGTAATTTTCGCCTCCCCTTCCTCACAACCACCTATACGGCGACATTCTTCTAGAAGTTCTGGTCCTGCTGCTTGGTGAATTGCGCTGGATATGTCACCAGAGTTGGATAGGTCGCGATCGCACGAGTTAACGATCGCATCGACTCCTAAATCTTCAGTAATATTCCCCAAGATGGGGCCTTTGCGATAAGCGTATAAAAGGCTGACATGACCGCTACTGCGAGAAAAAGCCCGGGTGTAGCTTTGATGAGTTGACGTTTTGCGATATGTGTTATAATCTCGCTGTTGGAGTTGTACTTCTAAGTCGGTGATTGCCTCCATTTCTGGCGCACTCATGGGAAGATCGGGATTATTGAGCAACTGCTGTTTTGTCTCCTGCAATAGAAGGCTTGCGCGATCGTAATCCCCTCCATCTACCAGTCTGACGGCTTCTTTTTTGGCGCGTCCTGTCATCATTAAAATCGCTTGCTGTCGTACCTCAGAGTTGAAGGGAAATTCCTCTAATTGTGCAGCACTGACGACGGGTAAGCGCAAGGAAACGCGGATTTTTTGCTCCTGTGGTTGTTCGGGGTCGTTCCAACTGAGGCGAAAATAACATAAATCTACTTCCTCTGTCATCGCTGGCACTTTCAGCCGCACCACTACATCAACTGGATTACTAATTACTAAATTAGGTAAGCGAAACCGACCATTTGGGGTGACATCGAGCTGATTGAGTACCTCAACCAATTCTACTCCAGCTTGTGGCTCAATTCCCAAGGTGACATTTGTGCCAACTGTCGCCATTAAGCCCAGTAATTCTTGTTGAAAGATACTTGGCAATTGTTCGGGAGATTGAATGTAATAATAATTGCCATCCCCACTCCGCGCCATTGCTTCTAGCAAGTCTTCGTTGTAATCCTGACCAATTCCCATTGTGGTAGTGCTGACACCTCGTTTGGTTAAACCGTTCACATCGGAGGCAATTACATCGGGATTTGTTTCACCGACATTGGCTAGTCCATCTGATAAAAGAATGACTCGATTTAAGTGTTCTGGATTGAGGTGTTGGCTAACTTGAATTCCTCCTTGTTCCCATCCGGCGTGCAGTGCCGTACTGTTTCTGGGATGAATTTTTTTAATTTGCTGCAAAAGGTGTGATTTATGAGTAGCAAGGGTGCTAGGGACTAGGGTTTCTATCTGGTCATCGTAAATTGTGATACTAACGCGATCGCTTGGTAACAACTGTTCGATTGCGTAACTAGCTGCTTGCCGTGCGTATTCAATTTTTTGTCCGCCCATAGAACCAGAGCGATCGATTACTAAACCTAAATTAAGCTGCGGTCGCTCAATTGTTTTTTCCGGTGCTGGGGGCGTAATTCTGACTAAAACATCTAGAGTCGTTGAGCGTTCGGAACAAACGGCAGCACGTAGAGGGATAAGCTGTATGTCCATATTTGACCTTTTTTATATCACGCTATTTAAAGGATACACTAGAGTACAGGTGAATAGAGTACGCTTTAATCCCAAGCACTTACGAAATTGTTTTACAAACTGCTGCCACTGTACTCGATCAACCTGCACCCTGCCGTATCTTTAAGGTCCTAATTTTGGGCTGGCATAAGAGCAGGCTCCACAAAAGTTTTAAGTTTTGTCAATTTACAAGTTAAAGTTTAATTAAGTGCTTTCATCGCTTCGACAACTTGCCGCGAGATAAAAGGTAAAATTTCTTCATTCTTGCTATTCTCTTTCCCCTCGGTAAATACAACCAACAAATACGGCCGCAAACCCGGTATTTCAATATAAGCAGCATCGTGACGAACTTGACTTGTCAGTCCCGCTTTTGACCACAATTTTGCTGATTCTGGCAATCCGCCACCTAAAAAACCTGTAACTTGATTTTCGGGATCTGCCTCTAATTCTGCTGGTTCTAAACTGCGTTTCATTAAACTCATCATTTCTTGCGATGCTTTGGCGGAAACAGCTACGCCGCCGATTATACTGTGCAGCAAACGCGCCGCTGCATTTGTGGTCAGCATATTTCTATTTTCCATTAATTCTCCCAGAACTGCTCGCTCGCGACCGTAGGGGCCGTCACACCAGGTTTTTTGATTGACGTTAATATTTTGTAATTCCGGCCAATCTAATGATTGAAAGTAACGGTTGACGATGTTTCGCTGCTGTTTCCAAGTTTCAAAGGGGCCTGGTGATAATTCTGGGCCGCTGGTGGTGCCGGTTAGCGCGTCTACTACTAAACTGGTGGCGTCGTTGCTGGAATCAACTATCATATCTCGGACGGCGCGTTCTAATTCTGGCGATGTTTGAATCATGCCTTTTTGCGCCCATTCCCAGATGGCAACGAGGTAGAATAATTTGACGATGCTGGCTGGATAAATTCGTTCGGAAGCTCTAGCGCTAAAACCTCGCGGTTGATATTTCCAAAATTCTTCTGCACTCAGGGCGCCCCCTGTATTGACTCGCACCGGCGGATCGTAGACTATCCAGGTAATGGCTGTACGATCGCCACTTAATCCTGTAAATTCTGACAGTGCGGAGTCTATAATGCTACTTCCGAGGGTTTCTAATTGTTCGTCTTTGTGAAAAAATGTCATGGTTAATGCCTGACGGTTAACGGTTAACGGCTAGCAGCTAATGGCAATCTATCGTTAAATGCGAACAATTAACAGCAAACAATGAGCAATTAGCAATGGCCAATTATCAATTATCTGATGTTGTGGAGTACCGGGTCCGATCGCACATAAATATTTACGATTCCCCAAAGTGCGATCGATTGGCAACTCAAGCAGCCTTGGGGAGGCATTTGCGCGTCGTTGACCCCCCCCTAAGACAGAGGGATGTAAACTTGGATACAACGGCTGTGATGGTGCGGCTGTGCGAAGATGATTATCCGGGATGGCTGGATATTCGAGATGTTGAGTTGCTCGATGTGGCAGAAACAGTGTATCATCCTCTGGTGCTTTCTGAGGCCCAAATCAAGGAAAAATTACCAATTGTAATTGCTTTCGCTAGCGAAGCTATGAACCAATCCAATTATTATCTTTGGGGCGGTACAGTCGGGCCGAATTATGATTGTTCGGGCTTGATGCAAGCGGCTTTTGTGGCTGCAGGTATCTGGTTGCCGAGGGATGCTTATCAGCAGGAAGCTTTTACTAAACCTATTAGTATCACTGCTTTAGAACCGGGGGATTTAGTATTTTTTGGTACGCCGGAAAAAGCCACTCATGTAGGATTGTATCTCGGAGATAATCGCTACATTCACAGTTCTGGACAAGTACAAGGTCGCAACGGTATCGGTATCGATGTTTTGTCGGAGGATGGGGATATAGTCAGTCAAGCTTATTACCAGCAATTGCGGGGATGTGGTAAAGTTGTGGCAAGTTATCTACCTAGTTAGTTGTTAACTAAGGACTAATGACCAATGACTAACGATTACTGATGTTATCGAATAAATAAATGGACGCTGCATTATTTTTGGAAAAATTGGCTGCACAGCAGGCAGGCGATGAGGTTGTTCTCGACGTTTCGGTGGTGGTGCCGGTGTATAATGAGGTGGAAAGTTTGCCTCATTTGATTGAGGCGATCGCCTCTTCTATCCAACCATCTGGACTCAGCTATCAAATTATTTGTGTAGATGACGGTTCTAAGGACGGTTCTGCTGAACTTCTCCAGCAGTTAGCCAGCAGTCGCGATGACCTTTGTGCTGTAATTTTGCGCCGCAATTACGGACAAACTGCTGCCATGTCCGCAGGTTTCGATCGCGCTCGCGGTCGTGCTATTGTTACCCTAGACGGCGATTTGCAAAATGACCCGGCTGATATTCCGCTATTGTTGGCAAAGTTAGATGAAGGCTACGATTTAGTGAGTGGCTGGCGGAAAAATAGGCAGGATAATACTATTAGTCGGTTGATTCCTTCTAAAATTGCTAACTGGCTGATTGGTCGCGTTACAGGCGTGAATTTGCACGACTACGGCTGTTCTTTGAAAGCTTATAAATCCGAGTTGGTAGCAGACTTGAATCTCTACGGGGAATTGCACCGCTTTTTGCCTGCTTTGGCGTTTATTGAAGGGGCGAGAATTGCAGAACTGCCTGTGCGACATCACGCCCGCCGTTTCGGTCAAAGTAAGTACGGAATTTGGCGGACTTTTCGCGTGTTGATGGATTTGTTAACTATTTCTTTTATGAAAAAGTTCCTGACTCGACCGATGCACGTTTTTGGACTTTTGGGACTGAGTTCTATGACGTTGGGAACGGTTTTAGGGATTTATTTGACTTTCCTGAAATTGGCTTTTGGTCAAAGTATTGGCAATCGTCCTTTGCTGATTTTGGCTGTGGTTTTGCTGTTAACTGGCGTGCAGTTATTTTGTTTCGGTTTGTTGGCGGAAGTTATGATGCGGACTTACCACGAGTCGCAGGGGAAACCAATTTATCGGGTGCGCGAGATATTTGGATCTAAATAATAGGTTGACCCCAATTCTACTCGGCGATAAAAAGAGGAAAAGTTTTGAGTTGTTAAGTTAAATAAATTCAAACTCAAAACTCAAAACTACTTCCTAATCTTCAATTCTCCCATCTAAAATCTAAAATCTCAAATCTAAAATTGATTGACTTTTTGAGCTTGTCGGAGAGATTGAATAGTTGCGATCGCGTGTTCGGCGACTGCATCTATTTCTGCTTCGGTATTGAACCGGCCAATGCCAAACCGAATTGAAGCGTAAGCTAATTTGTCCGATCGCCCGATCGCTGCTAAAACATGAGATGGAGATATTTTTGCGGAAGTGCAAGCAGATCCCGAAGAAACTGCCGCCGCCGGTTGCAAACCCAACATCAACGCTTGACCGTCAACCCCGCCTACACTAATATTCAGATTTCCCGGCAATCTCTTCGTAGCGTGACCGTTGAGAACAACGTCGCCCAATTCACTCAATTTTTCCCACAAACGCTGCCGCAAATTAACCACTCGTTCTGTTTCCGACGGCATTTCTGCAATTGCCAATTCCACTGCTTTGGCAAACCCAACTATTTGCGGTGGGTAGAGAGTTCCCGATCGCATTCCCCGTTCGTGGCCTCCTCCGTGCATTTGCGGCGCTAGCTGCACTCTCGGTTTGTTGCGGCGCACGTACAGAGCACCGATCCCTTTTGGCCCGTAAATTTTGTGGGCTGTCAAGGACATTAGATCGATATTCATCTCCTGTACGTCGAGGGGAATTTTGCCGATCGCCTGTGCGGCATCTGTGTGAAAAAGAATGTCATTTCCGCGACAAATTGCAGCAATTTCTGCGATCGGCTGGATGACACCTATTTCGTTGTTAGCCGTCATCACTGAAACTAAAATAGTCTCGGCCCGAATCGCTTTGATCAAATCGCCTATATCAATCAGCCCGTCGCTTTTCACCGGTAAAACAGTAATGTCAAACCCCAATTTTTGCAAATAGGTACAGGGGTCAAGAATTGCATTGTGTTCGGTTTTTACTGTGATAATGTGCTTTCCTTTACTAAAATAAGCTTCAGCGATGCCTTTAATCGCTAAGTTATTTGCCTCTGTTGCACCGCTGGTAAAAACAATTTCTTCTGGGGAGGCATTGATAGCATCTGCTAAAATTTGTCGTGACTGTTTTACCGCTGCTTCTGCTTCCCAGCCGTAGACGTGGTTGATGCTGGCTGCGTTGCCGAATTGTTCGGTGAAATACGGCAGCATCGCATCAAGTACCCGTTTGTCTACGGGAGTTGTGGCGTGGTTGTCGAGGTATATAGGACGTGCGGACATAGTGCAGTTTTGGTTGAAAAAAATGTTAGGTTTATTGTAGACGAGCCCCTTGTTCTACTACAAAACTTTATAATTAACAAATATTTGTGAAGATTTATGCGAGCTGACATTCAGGGATTAGAAATTACTGTCGGTGAGCTCAAGCACCTCAGCGGCGCGGGGCCCGATCGCGTATACCGGCCGGCGAGTGCTACTAAGTTTGCCCGCGAAGCTTTGAAAACAGTCGGTTTAATTGTTTTGGTTCTCATCAGTTGTTGGCTGCTGGTTGTGATATTTCCTAGGGCGTATGTGTTGTGGCTAGCACTCCACCTCGCTGCGATCGCCGGTTTAATCTTTGAGGATGTGTGGAAAATTCAGTGCAGCCGCCAAAACCAACATTTAATCAATCTTTTTGATGATGTCGATCGCTATAACGGTATAATCAAAGCGATTGAAATTAATGACAAGATAGAAGATGCCGGCAATGTGGAAGTCAAAATCGGCGATCGCGCAAAAGTCATTCAAGCCTTGCAGCTAATCAGAGACGATTTAGTTCGAGCTTTGAAAACCGAGAGAATTCTCAGGGAAAACAAAAAATTTGTCGCTACTAACTCCGAATTGTTTGCCAATAATTTGAGAACTTTGAATGCCTTGCAGATTAGCGATAGATCGAGCCAGCAGGGGCGATTGCTCAACGAAGCTTTGCAGCTAGCTATCGGAGTTCAAGCAAAAATGAAAAAGTTGCAAGACCGAAACGCTGCTAATTTAAAAAATGGCAAAAGTTAGTAGCGTGCAAGGCTGCGTGGGCCTCTTATCGAGTAGTAATATGTAGCTTACTAGACCGAGCGCACTCAAACACATTCTCCCAATTAGGAGTTATGAAAATATTTAAAAAAATATCATAATTATTGTAAATTTTTTCCTGTTATGTAACAGGTAAGGATATCTTGGAAAGGTGACGTTAACAACCAGGTCAGTATGTCTTCTGCCAAACCCAAGATTATAGTTCTCGACGACGATCCGACTGGTTCTCAAACCGTGCACAGTTGCTTGCTGCTGACACGTTGGGACGAAGACACCCTGCGTTTGGGGCTGCGGGACAAGTGCCCGATTTTCTTCATACTGACAAATACTCGATCGCTAACTCCCGAAAAAGCAGCCTCCGTCACCCGCGAAGTGTGCCAAAATCTAAAAAGGGCGATCGCCAGCGAAAAAATCGAAGACTTCCTAATAGTTAGCCGTTCCGATTCTACCCTGCGCGGTCACTATCCCATCGAAACCGACGCGATCGCCGAAGAACTCGGCCCCTTCGACGCCCATTTTCTAATTCCCGCCTTTTTTGAAGGAGGCAGAATTACCCGCCACAGCGTGCACTACCTAATAGTTAACAGTGTCCCGACACCAGTACACCAAACCGAATTTGCCAAAGATTCAGTCTTCGGGTACAGTCACAGTTACCTGCCAGACTATGTAGAAGAAAAAACCAAAGGTCGCATCCCCGCTGATGCAGTCGATCGCATTTTACTCGCAGACATCCGCTACGGAAGTTTAGATCGACTGATGGAGATGGAAGACAACCAATGTGCAGTTGTTGACGGTCAAAGCCAAGGCGATTTAGACACATTTGCCAAACACATTCTCAATGCAGTCAGTCAAGGCAAAAAGTTTTTATTCCGCAGCGCGGCCAGTATTTTGACATCCTTAGCTGACCTCGGCCCGCAGCCAGTAGCAGCCGACGAAATGGCAAAATATGTGAGGGACGGCAAACCCGGTGCAGTAATAGTTGGTTCCCACGTTAAGAAAACTACTGAACAATTGGAACGCTTGTTAAAAGAACCCAATACAGTTAGCATTGAAATAGATGTATCTCACTTGTTAGAAGATTCACCCGAGTATCGCACCCAAATGCTCGATGAAATTCTCGCAAAAGCCCGCACTGCTCATGCCGATGGTAAAACGCCTGTAATTTATACCAGCCGCCAGGAACTACAATTTGAAAATGCAGAAATTAGGTTAAAATTTGGAGAAGCTGTTTCTGCTTTATTGATGGATATCGTGCGGGGACTGCCTGCCGAGATCGGGTTTTTAATTAGCAAGGGCGGCATTACTTCTAATGATGTTTTGAGTACAGGTTTGTCGCTAAAAAGTGTCAGGCAAATCGGTCAAATTATCGCAGGCTGTTCGGTGGTCAAAACCGAGGATAATCATCCTCTATTTCCCAATTTACCAGTGGTTTTGTTTCCGGGAAATGTGGGCGATAGCCATGCTTTGGCTACGGTTTACAAGCGGCTGAGCAAGTAGCATAGCTCGTTGAATCGGAGATTAACCCAGATGAATTTAGCTTCTAGTTAGGGAGGAGAATGTTCATCTGCGGTTGGTCGATGGGTTTCAATACTCGATCGAACTTTATGGCCATTGCCACTGCACGGCAACTTCAAAAAAAAATCTATAGTCTACTTTTCTATTGCAAAATCCCCCAAAAGATGATATGATAGAAAGTCTGTCTGTAAGTCAAGCCGCTCGACAAAGTTAAAAATCGCGTCATCCTCAGTCACTCTCAAAAAAATTAGATTTCTCAAAAAATAGTTGCGTCAGAACTCTAGATATAGGGCAAACAGCACCAGAGCTACTGCTATCAGTAGCGTTTCCAGCTTGTATCAGCCTAAATTTTAAAATTAAGTAGAAATTTGCACCTCGTAATTTTTAGCTCAAAGGATTAGCATATAAGGGTGACAGAACATTATCATCCCCTAAACTCATTAAAAAGCGGCCATTGGTTCAAGCTGATCTGTGGGGCGAGCTTTCAACACCTGCCTGCTGTACGGAATCTCACCTTGGCTTACACCTTAGCAGGCGCTGACTGTATCGATGTCGCGGCAGATCCCGCCGCCGTCACCGCAGCGAAAGAAGCCCTACAAGTGGCCAGCGAATTACAGGCAAGAACTCACAACCGCAGGTTTGGCGGCAAAGGGTTGCCGTTGCTGATGGTGAGTTTAAATGATGGGGAAGACCCGCATTTTCGCAAAGCCGAATTCAACCCAGCCGATTGTCCGGCGGACTGCTGGCGGCCGTGCGAAAAAATATGTCCAGCCGAAGCAATAGTTTTTCAGAGTGCTGGCAGTGGTTTTTCCGGGGTGATAGACCAGCAGTGCTATGGCTGCGGTCGCTGTCTGCCGATTTGTCCGAGCCAACTAATTTATACTCGTTCTTACGTGTCTGCTCCCGCCGCGATCGCACCTTTAATCTTGCAATCCGGTGCGGACGCCCTAGAAATCCACACGCAAGTAGGCAGAGAGGCAGATTTTGGGCGACTTTGGTCGAGTATAGCTCCCTGGGTCGGTCAACTCAAGGTAATAGCAATTAGTTGCCCGGATGGAGACGGTTTGATTGATTATTTGCGGACACTCTATCAAATAATTTCCCCCCTTCCTTGTCCCCTAATTTGGCAAACCGACGGTAGGCCCATGAGCGGAGATATCGGAAAAGGAACTGCTAGAGCCGCGGTCAAACTCGGTCAAAAAGTTTTAGCTGCCGAGTTGCCGGGATACGTGCAACTTGCAGGCGGCACTAATGCTCACACTGTCAGCAAGCTGAGAGCCGACGGACTGCTGTTGGATGGCGGGAAAAATTTGTCAGTTCCCCCTGTCCCGTACATTGCAGGTGTAGCTTACGGCAGCTATGCCAGGGTTTTGCTGTCGCCAATTTTAGAACAATTAGAAACAATGCAGACCGATCGAGCCTATGCCGTTCCGGTGGCACTCGCGCGGCCAGCAGCCGGAGTTCAAACATCTCGGCTACCTCAGCTCGAAGCAGTCCCAGAACTTCTCTCGGAGGCCGTGAGTTTAGCTCGTTCTCTAGTTTCCCAGCTCAAAGAATTTTAGTCAGCAGTCATTAGTCAGCAGTCATTAGTCAGCAGTCATTAGTCATTAGTTAGTGGTTAGTGGTTAGTAGTTAATTCCAACAACAAATAACAACGGACAACTGGCAACGGACAACTGTTAACTGACAACTGTTAACTGTTAACTGACAACTGACTAAAAAGTTGAAAACGTCACCGAACACATCGAGGCGAATGCAGATTACAGACGACCTCAACAGATTATTAGACATCGTGCCAGATGAGATCCGGCAGCCCTTAGAGCAGCACCCGCAGCGCAACAATCTCATTGAGATTGTCATGGATTTGGGCCGCCGACCAGAAGCTCGTTTTCCATCCTCGGCCGAACATCTTTCCCAAACGCCGATTACCAAAGCAGACCTCAACTATTGCATCGAGCGAGTCGGCCACTTCGGCGGCGACAACCGAGCCGGTATCGAGCAAACCTTGCACCGAATTAGCGCCCTTCGCAACCGCAGCGGCGAGATTATCGGCCTGACTTTGAGAGTGGGCCGCGCTGTGTTTGGGACGATCGGCATAATCCGCGATTTGGTGGAAACCGGTCAGTCAATTTTGATGCTCGGCCGCCCCGGAGTCGGCAAAACCACTGCCCTGCGGGAAATTGCCCGCGTGCTCGCCGATGACTTGGAAAAACGGGTGGTAATTATCGACACCTCCAACGAAATCGCCGGAGATGGAGATATCCCACATCCGGCGATCGGCAGAGCTCGCAGAATGCAAGTTTCTCGTCCCGAACTCCAGCACCAAGTCATGATCGAAGCAGTGGAAAACCATATGCCGGAAGTGATCGTGATTGACGAAATCGGCACGGAACTCGAAGCTTTGGCGGCTCGGACGATCGCCGAAAGGGGCGTGCAGTTGGTCGGTACCGCCCACGGGAACAGGCTCGAAAACTTGATGAAAAACCCGACTCTGGCAGATTTAATTGGGGGCATCCAAGCGGTGACGCTGGGAGATGACGAAGCAAGACGGCGCGGTTCTCAAAAGACGGTTTTGGAGCGCAAAGCACCGCCAACTTTTGAAATTGCCGTCGAAATGCTGGAACGCCAGCGCTGGGTAATACACGAGCGAGTTGCAGATTCGATCGACACTCTGCTGCGGGGACGCGAACCGAACCAGCAAATCAGAAGCGTCAGCGAGACTGGAGAAGTAATTATCGAGCGCGAGTCGGCCGCTCCCCCCGCCCGGTTTCCGGGGATGGCATCTTCTGGCAGCACGGCTGCTGTATCGGCAATCCGACCCGTCACACCGCTCTCTGGGTGGCGGAGTGCTGGCAAAATGGTGCCGATGCCCGCTCAAGGCGAGAACTTCGCTGCTAAGAGCGCGCCGATTTCAGAGACTCGGTATTTTGAGCAACTGCTCGAAGAATCCCTGTCCGTCGAACCCGTAGCCAAGCCGGGACGTTTTTCCCAGAATGTCGGCCCTAACGGCGAAGATTTGCCCCTCCACGTTTATCCTTACGGCATAGCTCGCCACCAGCTCGAACAGGTGATTTCGACGCTGAACCTGCCTGTGCTGCTGACGAAGGATATTGAGAGTGCTGACGTGGTTTTGGCTTTGCGATCGAACGTTCGGAACCAGTCGAAATTGAGGCACTTGGCCAAAACTCGCCAAGTTCCCCTGCACACAATTAAGGCCGGCACTATTCCCCACGTAGCGAGAGCTTTGCGGCGCCTCTTGGACATGGATGACCCGGGCACCCCGGAAGTGGCAGACCTCGCCTTATTCGCCCGCAGCGGTTCTTCTGACGAGCTCGAAGCTCTCGAAGAAACGCGCTTAGCAGTCGAGCAAATTGTCATTCCCAAGGGACAGCCGGTGGAACTCCTGCCCCGTTCTCCCAACGTCCGCAAAATGCAGCACGAACTTGTGGAACACTATCACCTGAAATCCCACAGTTTTGGGGAAGAACCCAATCGCCGCCTGCGCATTTATCCAGCTTAAAGTTGGAGAGTGGTGCCTTTAAAGGCAGAAGGTAGAAGGTAGAAGGGATAATTTTTTCCTGGCTTCTGTCTTTTACCTTTTGCCTTTTTCCTTTAAGTAGCTGGCCAGTTTCTGATATTATGATGTGGTGTGACACTGTTGTTGTTAATGCGATCGGCTAAATTCCCGATTTCTAATTCCAAATTCCCCAATTTCCAATTACCAATTCTTCGACTACACGAGCTTACAAGTTCCCCAATTCCCAATAGTTCGGCTACGCACTTCCCTTCGGCTCCCTCCGGCTTGGCGAACGGACGAGCCGCGGCCTAAGAGCTATCCTCAGCACAAACTCAGCACCAGATCGGTAACAGTTGCCACTTCCCAAATTATTAAATTAATCTACCTGAGTAGACATGAATGATTCCATAGTTCAGCTATTTATCAACTTAATTACTGCGGAGATTGGTGTGCGAATAAGGTCCCAAGACAGAGCGAGTTTGTCTCATAAAATTATGACTCGGATGAGAGCAAAAAAAATCGCCGAACCAGAAAAATACTACAAACTTTTAACTGCAAAAACTTTTGAAAGTAAAACTGAATGGGCAGAATTAGTATTGCTATTAACAACAATTGAAAGTTATTTTTTGCGAGATCGAGGACAGTTTGCTCTGTTAAAAAGAGTAATTTTTCCTGAATTAATAGAGCAGAAAAGAAACTTGCACAAGACCTTGGGAATGCAGCCGACACTGCGAATCTGGAGTGCGGGCTGCTCCACCGGTGAAGAACCTTATTCTTTAGCTATTGTTTTAAAAGAGTTGATTCCTGATTGGGAGCAATGGAAAATATTAATTTTAGGTACAGATATCAATGAAAAAGTAATCAAAAAAGCGCCGCAGGGAGTTTACAGTCATTGGTCGTTTCGCTTGGTCGAACCGCAGATACAAAAGCAGTATTTTCATCAGAGGCAAAATGATTGGGAAATCAATCTAGAATTGCGCCAAAGTGTCAACTTTAGCTGTTTAAATTTAATTAAAGATGAGTTTCCTAATATTTACCAAAATATTTATAACATAGACTTAATTTTGTGTAGAAACGTTTTTGTGTATTTTGAACATAAGTATATTTCACTGGTACTGAAAAAATTTTCCAAGACCCTGAGACCTGGAGGGTATTTAATGACCGGTCACGCTGAAGTTTACGGTCAAATTATGAACGAGTTTGAACCCAAGATTTTCCCGGAGTCGGTGGTGTATCAGCGTCGGGATGCAGTACCGGAGGAAGGCTGTCAAATAGAGTCTAGGGTTGCGACGGTAGGGGAAGCCAACTCGGCATTTCGGGAATTCCCAAAAGCAGATACTATGGGCGATGAGAGTGGTGAGTTGCTAACAGGGGAAACGATGCCACCTAGTTTTACTACTAACAGCAATTTTTCAGAGATAGAGATGCCGCCCGTATTAAAAATAAGTCATCCGCTGGGGAAGATGCTGGGATCGCGCTATCTGGAGGACGGCTTGCCGAACAATGCCGTGTCAGTTACACAAAAAATAGCAGAAAATACTCAACATAAAACGCCTCAAATGCTAATTTTAGAAGCTAAAAAATCCTTTAAAACTAAAAATTATGCTGAGGCAATCAACAAGGCACAAGAGGTAATAGACTTGCAGGGTCATAATTTTGATGCTTATTTTTTAATCGCTCAAATTCAGGCAAATGCTGGAAATTATTCTCAGGCAATAGAATACTGTAATCGAGCTAGAAAAGTAGAACCTGGCTCGGTATATACTGATTATTTACAAGCTCAAATTGCTGAAGAACAGGGGCAATTGGAAACAGCCAAGAGTTTATTAAAGAGGACTATTTATATGTGTCCATCTTTTGTGGCAGCTTATATAGAACTAGGGAATATATACAATAAAGAAGGTCAAGTAAAAAGAGCTATTAAAATGTACAATTCATCTTGTGAAATCCTGAAATCACTACCGCCAAACACTCCCATAGATTCACAGGGGAAAATGACAGCTAGTCAAGTGCTGATGAATGTTAAAAAAAAATTGTTAAACTTATACAGTAAAGAAACTGTACACTAAAATATGGAAACTAAACCGTATCTTATCTTTGAACAGAACGGTTTTCTCTGCGGTATAGAAGCCTGCTACGTTCGGGAAATTTTCTTTCTGCCGGAGTTGACAGCAATTGCAGAAGCACCTCAAGATATTGTTGGGGCGATCGACCTTCGGGGCGAAATTTTGCCCGTGATGGATCTGAATCTTCGTTTTGGATACGTTTGGCAAGAGTATTCTGTGACAGATAGTACGATCGTCATAGAGTGGCAAGAATCGAAAGTCGGTATAATTGTCAATCAAGTTCGCGAAGTTAAGGAACTCTCAGAAGATGCCATCACTCCGCAGCTATCTTACGGGCGAAAGAATTCAGAAGCCTCTCATAGTTTTGTAGCTGGACTGGCCCGCTGCGAAGCCGATATTATCATGCTGCTGAATCTCGATCGCTTAATTCCATATTCTCCCGAAAAGTCAGAGGAAAGCTGGCCTGTTTTTCCAAGCAATGCAGGTAGTCAAGCAGCAGCAGGCGAGGCAGAGACGGAAAATTTACACTGGGAAATAAATGCAAAGTTGTCAGGAAAAAATCATAAAATTTTGACCGATCGTCAGGTTTTTTGCCCGCAGGCTACCCCGGAAGAAAAAGCAATTTTTCAATCGCGCGCTAATCATTTGAGGCGGCGAGGCGAGGGGGAAAATGATGCTGCAATTAATATGTCCCTCGCGGTGTTTGTTTTGAATGGCGAATACTTTGGTATTCATTTAGATCTAGTCCGCGAATTTACGGATATTAGCCAAGTAACTCCGGTTCCTTGCACTCCAGATCGCATAGTGGGAAATATAAATTTACGGGGAGAAATTGTGACGCTAATTGATATTCGCAGTGTTTTAAATATGTCTTTAAATATGTCGGATGCTGCAAATTATCTCTCTAAGGCGATCGTTGTTGAAGTTGCGGATTTTGTCACTGGTATAGTTGTTGACGAAATATTAGATATTATATACTTAAATGTGTCGAAAATTGCGGCTGTTCCGGCAGCACTGCATTCTGCAAACCGCGAATATCTAAGGGGGACAGCTATTTACGGGGAAAAAATTATGGCTATTCTGAACTTGCAAAAACTGCTGACAAAAGGAGGAGTAGTTGTTGATGAAGAGGTTTGAATCAAGAACACGACTTACGCAAAGCCTATGTGTCATGAGTCCAGAGAAGCATCTCGCTTGATGCTTCATTTCCTTCGGAATCCCGATCCAACGCAGAGATCTGGACTGATAAGGATTGAGACTGAGCATGAGAGAATTATCTTGAAATGCGTCCAGGACTAAAGAAGTTAATTATACCACAATACGGTTGAGTTAAGCTCGATCTCCCCTAGCCCTCTTTCTCAAGGGGGGGACAAGAACTTACTCAAAGTCCTCGCAACGATGCGGGGGATGCGAGGGGGCTCTCTGAGTAATAAATATTTTTAACCCAAGCATATTGGGTTATATCAAACCCGCTTTTCAAGCGAGATGTGACTAAGCAATCTAATTCGTGTATGCACGTGCTTAAATTAAGGAGAAAATATGTTTTCTAAGTTAATCAAATTAAATATTAGAAATAGAATGCTGCTTGCATATGTAGCACCAGCAACTATATACTTGGGTTTTCCTCTGCTAGTTTATACAACTACTAATCAGGCATTGAATAATTTTCAAGAAGTAGAAAGAATCGAAAATGTTATCGGATACACAAATGATATGTCCACTGGTGCTGAACAAATGGTACGGGGTATGCGCGGGTATTTAATTAATAAAAATCCGCAGTTTTTAAATGATTTTAATACAGGTGGACAATTATCTCGTGATTCGGGAAATAGTGCGGAGTTGAAGATAGAAAATCCTGAACAGAGAAGGCGTTTACAGAGGATGCTAGAACTCTGCAACGAATATTATGAGGGTTCTAATGAAATAGTTGTTTTATTACAACAAAATAAGAGAGCCGAAGCATTGGCTCTTTTTAACACCGGAAAACAGACACAATTTGTGAATGAATTTGTCGAAGTGAATAAACAATTTCGCGAAATAGAATTAAAAGCGATTAAGGAAGCGAGAGAAAAAACGAAGCAATCTTTAGTTTTCTTGCTCTCGGCATTGGTATTTGGTTCCGTGTTTTTGTTGGTGTTAGGTGCGGTTATAGCTTGGCTGACTTCTTCAGGAATTGCCCAAACTATCGATCGCGCAATTAGCTCGATCGCCACTTCTTCCACTGAGATTGCAGCCACTGTGGAAGAACAGGAACGGATGGCAAGTCAGCAGGCAGCTTCAGTAAATCAAACTACTACTACAATGGACGAATTGGGAGCATCTTCCAGGGCGACATCACAGCAGATAGAAACAGCCGTGGTTCAAGCAATGCAAGCTTTGAATTTAGCTGGAAGTGGCACAAAAGCTGTAGAACAAACTTTAGAAGCAATGGCAACTCTAAAAACTAAAGTTCAGGATATCCAAGGACAAATAATAGAATTGAGCGAACAAACAGATCGCATCGGTAATATCTCAACTGTAGTTAGCGATTTGGCCAATCAAACTAATATGTTAGCACTCAACGCTGCTGTTGAAGCAGTGCGGGCGGGGGAACACGGCAAGGGGTTTGGCGTGGTGGCGTCAGAAATTCGCAAACTTGCCGATCGCAGTAAAAAATCAGGAGCGCAAATTAATCTATTAGTTGCTGATATTCAAAGGGCAATTAACTCAACGGTAATGGTGACAGACGAAGGGACTAAAACTGTGGAATCGGGTGTGAATATTGCCTCAGAAACCGCAGCGGCATTTGCAGGAGTGGCCAATGCCATTAACAATGTGGTTTTGAGTTCTCAGCAGATTTCTCTGAATGCCAAACAGCAAGCGATCGCGATCGAACAGGTAGTGCAAGCTATGAACTCTCTCAATCAAGCGGCAGCCCAAACCGCTTGCGGTATCAGTCAAACTAAAGTCGGCACTCAAAAATTGAATGAAGCAGCCTTAGATTTGAAGGCAGTTTTGTAGGAGAGCCATGAATTATGAATAGTTCCCAAAAAATGCCAAATATATCCTTAAAAATTAAATCACTTGCTTTGGCGATCTGCCTCGGTAGAATTCCAGCGATATTCACGGGAGTAATAACTTGCTTCTGGGTACATCAGAACCTAACCTCAAATCAGCAGTGTAGTTAGTTGTGATTTGTGAGTTATTATTTGGAAGTTGTTATTTTTTCTTTACTACCAATTCCCAATTCCCAATACTTCGGCTACGCGAGCGTACAATTTTCCAATTTCCAATACTTAGACTGCGCGAGTATACAAGTTCCCAGCAATCAATTACCCGTAACTAATGATGAACAAATTTTTCCAAAAAATGCAGCACCGACTGCTCCTCCTCCTAATTTTAAGTACCTTGATTCCACTATCTATTGTTGGTTGGTATGGAATTTATTCTTCAACAGAAGCACTGAAAAATTTAGCATTAATAACCCTTAGTGACAGTGTTAATTCTACCGCCAATCAAATGATTAACAAATTTGAAAATCTGAGAGCAGATATTTTGTTTCTCCCCAAAACTCCCCCTGTTCAGGGAATGATTAGAGCTAAAGAAGGAAATGGAGTAGACAAAAAAACTAATTCAACTTATAAAGATTGGGTTTATCGAATGCAACTCACATTTTTAGCCATGATGGAAGCTAAGCCATATTATATGCAATTACGTTACATAGATAACAGTGGCAAGGAGATCGTGCGCGTAGATTCTGACGGCAAAAATATCCAAGTTATTCCAGATTCTCAACTACAAAATAAAGCAGACAGAGATTACTTTCAGGCAACTATGAAGTTAAAATTAGGAGAAGTCTATGTGTCTTCTTTAGAGCTGAATCAGGAAAGGGGGAAAATAGAAATTCCTTACAAGCCAACAATTCGCTACGCAACTCCAATTTTTAATCCCAAAGGGGAAAGACAAGGTATTTTGATTAGCAATGCTCTGGGTAGCACTCTGATCGATAGGGTTAAAAATTTTAATCATGAATTATCAGACCGATCTTTTATCTTAAATCAAGATGGGTATTATCTGGCTCATCCCAATCCTAAAAAAGCATGGGGATTTGAACTCAAAACTAAGGAAAATGTGAAAAATGATTATTCAGGAGACATTGTTGCTAAAATACTTTCAGGGACTCAGGGAAATATTGATAATAAGGATCTAGTGATTAGCTATAATACAGTTTTTCCCAGCAAAGAAAATAAAAATAAATTTTTAGTAATTGTGGATACTTCACCCAAAAAATTGCTATTCAATTCTATTGATTCTCTTCAGAAAATAGCAGGGTTTATTGCTATTGTTTCCCTGGCTGTGGTGCTGGGATTTGGGTGGTTTTTTCTGCAACAAATTGTTGCTCTTATTCGGGGGTTAATTTATCAAATATCGTCATTTTCACGGCAAATAGAATCTAATATGACTCGCCAAGAACAAATAGCGGATCGGCAATTTGTCTCTGTCAATCAAACAACTATAACTCTAGAAAATTTGGGCATATCTTCTCAGCAAACAGCCGAGCAAGCTGAGTCTGTTGCCGCTGCCGCTCGCCAAGCTTTAAATCTCGCCGAAGAAGGTACTAAAAAGGTAGATCAAACTCTCAATCAAATGCTGAATCTTAGAGAAGCTGTGGTGGCAATTTCTAAGCAAAATCATCGACTCGACGACAGCACGAGTCAAATTGGCAATATATCGACTCTCGCAAGTTTGGTTAGCGATTTAGCCAGCCAAACCAATATGCTGGCTCTCAACGCCGCTGTTGAAGCAGTCAGAGCCGGCGAGTACGGTAAAGGCTTTGCGGTGGTAGCAAGCGAAATTCGTAAGTTAGCAGATGAAAGCCAACAAGCAGCACAAAAGATTAATGGTATTATTCCAGAAATTAAGGGCGCGATCGACTCAACGGTGAAAGCAACTGAAGATAGTCGCAAAACGGTTGCAGAAGGGGTGAAAACAGCACAAGATACGGCAGAAGCTTTTACGGGTGTGAGGGAAGCTTGCAATCTGGTGTTTGCTAGCAACCAACAAATTTCTTTTAATATTAAACAGCAGGCGATCGCAATTCAGCAAGTAGGTGATGCCATGAGTTCTCTGAAGGAATCCGCGTCTCAAACAGTCAGCGGCATTACTCAAGTTAAAATGGGTACTCAACAACTTACAGAAGCTGCCTTTAATCTTAAAGAAGTCGTGTAGTCATCAGTCATTAATTATTAGTAACGAGCGATTATTAAACATAATTATCATTACTAATTACCATGATTCAGTACCCATTACTTATTACTCAAAAACATAATGTATGATTGAAGATAGAGAACTTCGAGATGTATTTAAAGCCGCTAGTCAAGAACACTTACAGAAACTAGATGACGGATTCCTTTACTTAGAACAACATCCAGACGACTTAGCTAAATTAGAACAATTGTTGCGGGAAACCCATTCTCTTAAAGGTGATGCTGGAATGCTGGGAGTAAAGAATGTAGCATCTTTAGCTCATCAAATAGAGCATATTTTGGGAGGTGTCAAGCGGGGAGAAACTCCACTAAATTCAGATATTAGCGATCGACTTTCGCAAGGTTTAGAGGCCATCCGCAAACTCGTTAACGAAGCCGTTACCGGCGAAGATTCCGGCGTTAATACATTTTATATCCTCGCTAGCATGATGGGTGCTTCTAGTGAGCCACAGCCACAGGCTGCCCCCTCAATAGTAGATCGCTCATCTTCACAAGTACCAGAACAACCGTTGATAGAAGCGCAATTTACTGAGCCTCCTACCCAAGAACTAGAAACAAATGTTGAAACTTTTGAAGCTGTTAACATAGAGAAAAATTCCTCTTTTTTACCCCTACAATCCAAGCCAGAATTTATACTGCAAGCTCAAAACTTGCCGGCACCTTCTGGCCCCGCCCCTGCGTCGGCTTCGCAGTCAGCAGTTACTGCATCCTCAACCTCATCTTACCGCATTGAAACCATTCGCGTTGCTACTCAAAATTTAGACGATTTAATGACTCAAGCAGGGGAACTTACTGTCACAAAAACTCGGCTAGGACACCGAGTAGCAGAGATCGAACAAATTACAACTTTATGGGAAGAGTGGAGCCGAGAATATTTTGTAACGAGCTTGACTGTCGATCGGATGCAAATAGATGAAAACGGTATTAAAGCCAACGGTAAATTTAGGCAGTTGCAGGATTACTATCAACGTACAGAAGAACGTTTAGAACGTCTCGGAACTTTAGTCAACCGCTTGAGAAATCGAGTTTATGAAGATACTGCCAGACTCGAATTAATCGCCGAGGCATTAGAATCAGGAATTCGCACTCTGAGACTGCTGCCTTTGTCTACTATTTTTAATTTATTTCCTCGAACTGTACGAGACTTAGCAAAACGGGAAGGTAAAGAAGTTGCATTAGTGATTGAAGGAGGCGAAACTACAGCAGATAAACGCATTTTAGAGGAAATGAAAGACCCTTTAATGCACATGATTAGAAATGCGATCGATCACGGTATTGAAACTGTTGAGGAGCGGAAAAAACTCGGTAAACATCCCGTGGCTACTCTCCGAATTAAAGGCTATAATATTGCTAGCAATATTATTATTGAAGTTGCTGATGATGGTCGGGGACTAAATCTAGAGAGCATTAAACAAACTGCTATCAAACGTAATATTTTTACGTTTGAACAACTGGCAGAAATGACCGAAACTCAAGTACAATCTTTAATTTTTACTCCTGGTTTTTCGACCAAAAAATTTGTGACAGAAGTCTCTGGACGCGGGGTAGGTTTAGATGTAGTTCGCACTAATGTTGAAGCCCTAAAAGGTAGTATTCAAGTAGAGTCTTTACCGGGACAAGGATGCACTTTGAGGCTGCAAATCAGCACGTCTTTAGCTACAGCAAATGTATTAATTGTCGTAGTTGAAGACATTCCTTATGCTCTGCCAGTCGAGTTTGTAGACACGGCACAACAGGTGTCTCACTCTGAGATATTTGCGATAGAAGGTAAGGAAACTATCCTTTCAAAGGGTCAGCCTCTGTCAGTTGCTCATCTGATAGATTTACTAGAATTAAACAACAGACAAGGGTGGCACAAAAATCGGTATTTGAGACAGGAAAACGGGAGCGAAATTCTGATAAAAAATCAAAAATACTTCCAAAATTCAAATTCAAAAATTCCGTTGCGCACAGAAGTTGTACCCCTATACAAAGCGTTGTACCATTCATCGTAGTTAAATGCTGGATTGTTTTTCCCAATGGTCACGAAATTCACTTCCTTATCGAACAAAGTAAATTCAAGAGTCCCGTTAAAGTCATCCAACAACGTTCCTGATTCGTTGTGGATTTCACCTTTCAGCACTACAGTAGAAAGTGCCTTCAATGTATCAGAACCAGTCGTCGTTTTTATATGCGTTACCACAATAGTTTCAGAAGGCATCGCTAGCATCATGGAAGGATCTGCCAGCAGCGAAAAATTACGATTCGCCACGCCACTGGTGCTATTGTTTTTTGTGTTTCTGAATATTTCTCCTACCGATCCATAGCGGGAAGATTGCTTTTGAATGGAATGTTGTACACATTTTCCATGAAAAAGCTCTGATTGGGAATTCCGTGCACCCATGTTTCGCCAAACAAATGCAGTTGCGGGTATTCGGTTAGCAAAGCTTTGTTGCAACGATTCATGAAGGCAAGATCGTTGTAAGCATACGTATCGATGCGCCACCCGTCAAGGCCGAATTCTTCGGTGCACCAGATAGCGTGCTGAATGAGAAAGGTGGCAAAAAACGGGTT
>JAICRN010000057.1 GCA_025937335.1 Microcoleus sp. TY_ISSM_2_bin.22 | reverse complement strand
GAATTCGGCAGAGTTGTGCGCTTAGAAACAAGCTGCGATCGATCGGCTGTAATACCTTGACAGCGACCTTCTTGATAGGTAGCAAAGGTAGTATTCACATCTTCAAACACCACAGGAGTGTATTTAATTCCTAATTTTCGCATTTGGTCGGACAAATTTTGTTCGGTGCTCGTACCTGTCTGCACGCAGATAGATTTGCCCGCAAAATCTTTTAAACTTTTGATGCCGCTGTCTTTTTTGACCATGATGCTTTGAGAGTCATAAAAGATCACCGGGGCAAATTCCAGTCCGGTAGTGCTGTCGCGACTCGCGGTGTAGGTGGTATTGCGGCTGAGAATGTCGATTTCTCCGGCCTGCAAAACTGTAAATCTATCTTTAGCGTTGAGTTTTCGGTACTCGACTTTTTCGGGATCGTCAAATATTGCCGCCGCGACAGCCCTGCACACATCCACATCCAATCCCGAATATTTGCCTTTTTCGTCTACAAAGCTAAAACCCGGCAGTTCGCCGCTGACGCCGCAAATCAGTTTGCCGCGGCTGACAATTGTATCGATCCGGCTGGCACCTTGTTGCGAGTTGCCACCTGCTGCAGTTGTTGCTGTTGTTTGTCCGGTTTGTGCCGATCGATCCCTACAAGACGCCAACGGTGCCAAAAACAACACACTTGCTAGTAGCAGAAATCCCCATTTACGCATAGATTTTAATAGAACGCTTTCCTGACAATCCTACCTTGTAGCTGTCAGAACTGTGGCGATCGGCAGCGCACAAAAGCCGGCGGCTTCAAATTAGCCATTCTGCATGGCGGCAACTGCCCCGACTACCCGCTTGTTTTTTTTTGAGCAAGCTGGGCGCGGAGAGCTAGAAATCCGGTTTCTGGCTGGAGGCCTCGTCGTCAAACCCAAGATTTATCTTTGAAACCGGGTTTCTTTTCTGTTATTTTTGCCCACCGCGAGCGATCTTCGCCCTTCCCTGGAATATTTATCCGATTGTGATTGAATGCGTTCACAGCAGCTCTGGTGCTAGCCGCTGCTCAGCTAAATCGCGGATTAGGGACAGCCGAGACTGGATGTATTCGTCCAACAAATCTGCTTCTTTGCCATTAAGCGCAGAGTTGGTCTTTAACTGTTTCAGCAGCCACTGTACCAGGGTGGCATCGTCCAAATTAACTAACAGAGTGGCTTGGGTGGTCTCAATTAATGACCAGAGTTGGCGTAACATGACTGGAGTCATAAAACCTCGTTGAGCGTAAATACGCACTAATGGGCGGGCCTAGCGAAAAGCTAGTCTTGGTGTTTTAAGCCGATCGACGAAAAGCACACTCATGTCGATCGGCTTAATGATTATTTTATATTTGACCACAATAACTTAATGTAGTAGTGTCATAAGCTACAACACACAAGATGTTATAAGAGTTCCCAATTCCGTCACATTGAGATAAATATCTTGATAAAAAATTAAAAATCTTTACACGCGAGCGATCGCGGGGGCTGCCAGGATCTGTGCGGGATCGGGCCCGATAGCCCGGTTCACAAGAAAATTGATTGATTACTCAGTAGCCACCAACTTTTGAACCCCCGCCAGAATTATTTCTAATTCAGCGATGATTTTTGTAGCCCCCTCCAAATCATTAGATTCGGCCAGACTTTGAAGCCGATCTGCCATCTCGGGCATTAACCGCACCGCCGCCGTAGCGCTGACACCTTTAATTTGATGAGCGTGGCGGGCGAGTGTCTCCATATCTCCCGAGGCAATCGCCCCCTTAGCAGCTTCTAAATAACTGCGAGTATCAACCACAAAAGCTTGCAGTATTTCCCGCTCAAACTCTAAATCAGCGCCCGAAATTTCGTGCAAACGTGCCATATCGACTACCGATTCAATATCGGGATCAGAGTTTTGAAGTTCCTCGCCATTAAACTTGGGAGTTCCAATTTTTAGCTTGGCCGACCAATTTGCTAGTACCGATTTTAACTTTTCAATCGCAATAGGTTTACTAATATAATCGTCCATGCCCGCCGCCAGACACTTTTCCCGATCGCCCTTCAAAGCATTCGCCGTCATCGCAATCACCACCGTCTTTTGATGCGGCTCCATCTTGCCAGCAGCATCTGCCGCTTCTCGGCGGCGCAATTCCAGCGTTGCTTCATAACCGTCCAAAACCGGCATTTGACAGTCCATCAACACAATGTCATACTTTTTCAGAGCAACCATAGATAGCGCCTCTGCACCGTTATTCGCGACATCCGCAGTGCATCCCAAAACTCTGAGTTGATTGAGACCAACTTTTTGATTGATTGGAGTATCTTCAACTAACAAAATCTTTAAACTTGCTAACTCCCGGTTGTCAATAGCTGAGGCTCGATTGGAAGTTGAATTTGCCAGCGGCTGATCGATCGGCGTCATCGGGGCGATCGCATTGGCCAAGCAATCAAATAGTCGGTGAGCTTTAACAGGTTTAGTTAAATACCCGCTAAAACCGCTACTTACCAAGCGTTTCGCCTCTGCAACCTGAGTTATTGAAGTCAGCACCACCCACTTTGTCTGCTGCATTGCCGGCTCAGAAATCCTCAAGCGTTCGAGACTTCCCGCCACCATTTCCGGCAACTGAATATCAACCAAAACGATATCGTAAGGGGAATTAAGGCTGACAGCTTTGTACAGAGATGCGATCGTCATCCAACCGTTCTCAACCTCCTCAACTTCCATTCCCCACAAAACAGCCATTCTCACTAGCACTTTTCGCACTGTCGGCTTGTCGCTGGCAACTAACATTTTTCGCCCCGCCAGCACCGTTTCAAAATTTACTTCGCACGCTGTGCCGACAGCGGTTAAATTTTCCTTAACTGTCGGCACAGTAAACCAAAAAGTCGAGCCTTGGCCAGGGGTACTTTCCACACCGATTTGCCCACCCATTAACTCCACCAACTCCTTAGAAATAGCCAGCCCCAAACCAGTGCCACCGTATTTTCTTGTCGTAGAGGCATCAACTTGAGTAAAAGATTGAAACAGCTTCTTTTTGTCTTCCGGAGCAATCCCAATTCCTGTATCTGTGACTTTAAACAGCAGGAGCATCGAGTCATTGTTTTCTGGTTTTAACGGTTCGATATTCTCTAAAATTTTCTGATTGTCGCTGGCTGCCAACAACCCAGGATTACTAGCATTTGCAACCTCAATTACCACTTCTCCTGCTTCTGTAAACTTAATAGCATTGTTGATCAAATTAGTGAGTATTTGCCGCAACCGCGCTGCATCACCTTTAATTTGCACCGGCACGTCGCTGTCAATCAGTGCCACCACTTCTATACCTTTTTCTTGTGCGGGAGTTGCCAACAAATCCAGCACTTCATTCATACAGATACTGAGGTTAAATTCTAGTATTTCTAAGCGCATTTCTCCGGCTTCCAGTTTGGAGAGATCCAGAATATCGTTAATGATGGAGAGTAAATTTTGACCGCTGAGTTTCAGCGTCTGCACAAAGTCAAGCTGTTCGGGAGTAAGATTCGTTTTCAGCAGCAAATCAGTCATCCCCATCACTCCATTCATCGGAGTACGGATTTCGTGACTCATATTTGCTAAAAATAGCGACTTCATTCGAGACGCTTCTAGGGCAGCTTCTCGGGCTTGCTGCGCTTGTTCAAAAAGAGTAGATTGCTGAATGGCGATCGCCAACTGCACGCTCAACCTTCCCAGCAAATCCATCTCAGAATCAGTCCAAACACGCGGAGCGCTACACTGATGGGCAATCAGCAATCCCCACAACCGATTTTGATTCGTTTCCAAACTCCTTCCCGGCAGTTCAATTTGAGTTTCCGGCGAATATTCTGCTGCCAACCCCTGACTTTCATCGCCTATAAAAATTGGTACAACTAAATTAGCCCTTACCTGCAAACTAGCGAGTAAATGTCGGTGTTCCTCGCTCAAATTTGCCGTATAAATATCTGCCATTGCTTGAATTGTTTCTGCACTGTACAGCCATACATAACTTTCCCCAAAGGATGTTCTTTGAACTTTTCTACCCAGCAGAGGCATCCAATCATCCCCTACAGATTCCACAACAACAAGCGCTGTTTCCTCGGACTCAAAACGATAAATTACCGTGCGATCAGTTGCCAACAACTGCCGCACTTCTTGTACAGCAGTGCTCAGAGTTTGAGTCAGGTTGAGAGACTGCCGGACTCGCTGGGCGATCGCCGAAACCAGCCGTTCCCGTTCTGCTTGTTCCCGCAGCATTCTCTCAGCTTGCTTGCGTTCGGTGACATCGCGAATTACCGCAGCAAAGCACAGCGGTTCGGTGGTTTGAGGGTGCTTGACCAGAAAAGCATTCATTACAACATCAATGGGTTGTCCGGTTCCCAAGTGCTGCATTTGACCTTCGCCTTGCCACTGGCCATGACTGATAATTGTTGGTAAAATCTCTTGACTGAATTTCTGTTGGAAATAGGGCCCAATATAATCCCATATCTCAGTATAAAGGACTGCCGAAAGATTCTCTACACCCACCAGTTTTCGTCCGGCTTCGTTGACAAACAGCGTTTTGCCTTTCAGGGTAGCCATACCGATAAAATCGCTGCTGTTTTCAATCAGCGACACAAATTTTTGCCGTTCTTCTTCTCCTTTTTTGCGTTCGGTAATGTCGCGCTTGACGCAGACGTGACAAATTACATCATTGGCGTTGTTAATCACAGAGTATGCCGCAACGTCGATCGCCAGCGTCTGGCCTTTTTTAGTGCAGTTAGTAATTTCGCCCCGAAAACTTCCTGTTTTCGCTAAACTTTTGGCAATTGTCGAAAACCGCTCCCCCGCAACCAGCGGCGAAGCTTCTGCTTCTAATTCCGCGTCTGTGTATTCTAGAAGCGTTTGGTGAGCAAGATTTTGTTCGAGGAAGAACCCGTCAGCATCGATAATGACGATCGCATCGTTGGAGTTTAAAAATATTTCTCGGTAAAGTTTGAGTTTTTCCTCAGCTCGCTTGCGTTCGGTGATGTCTCTTTTGACGCTTACGTAACAAACTACATCCCCAGCATCATTGAGAACCGCAAAAGCCGAAAGCTCCACCTCAACTGTTCTCTCTTGCAAAGCCTTAATATAGGTCATTTCGCCTCGGTAACTCCCTGTTTCTGCCAAGCTTTGCAGTACCGACGCAAATGCCTGTTCTCCCATCCCAGTTGCAGGGGTTTTCCCCCACAATTTCGACGAACTGTAGCCCAGCAAAGCTGTGTGAGCTTGATTTGTTTCTAAGTAATAGCCTTGGGGGTCTAAGATCGCGATCGCATCGTTGGATTTCAAAAATATTTGTTGATAAAGTTGCAGCTTCAATTCAGCTTGTTTCCGGGCGCTAATATCCGTGAACAAGCCGTAGTAAACTATCTTCCCCGATGCTTGCAATTCTGGCTGAGAAGCTCCTTGAACCCATTTAAGTTTTCCCGACGGAGTGACAATTCTTCCTTCCCACCGCCAAGGCTGCAAACTTTCAGCAGAAATCCTCACCGAGTTCAGAAAATCATCTCGATCTTCGGGATGAATCATGTCAACAATTACATTAATATCCTGCTGAGCAGCCTCTGGTTCTATTTCATACAATTCTCGGCAGCCGGCGCTCACAAACGAGAAGGCCATCGAGCCGTTTGGATGCAAGTCAATTTGATATACCGTACCGGGTACGCTAGCAGTAATTTTTTGCAGTTTGGCTTGACTTTGATTTCTGGCTTCATCTGTGACCTGCAATGGAGAAATCTCCCGAGAAAAACCCAAAACCGCAAATATATTGCCCTCGGCATCGCGCAGCGGCAGTTTTTGCGTGTCAAATATGTGCTGTTTGCCACCTTCAAAGGCGATCGCCTGGTAGGGATTGCGAATTATCTCCCCCGCCAGCACAGCTCGATCTTCCTCGCGGATGCCCCCAACCCCGCCGTTGCGATCCCCGAATACTAATTCGGCTGAAAACCCTAATTCAATATCATCTTTGCCGAGAATTTCTTCAATATTTTTTTCCAAATATTTCGCAAAACTTTGATTTACAAAAATGTATCTAAAATTTCTATCTTTCGCAAAAACTCTGTCCGGCACACCTTCGATTAAAGCCCGCAACAAGAGTTCTTGACTTTCCGCATCCCGAGCCAAATAATTTTGAGCTTTTCTCTTGACAGGGGTTGTTTTAACTGCTAAGTAAATTAACGCTTTGGCACAAACTTGAGCGACAGTGTGAAGCAAACAAAGGTGTTCCAAATTAAAAGCATTTGTCTGCTCTGCACCTATAAAAAATACTCCCAACAATTCTTCACTTTCATCCGGGTTGGCTGGTGCCATCAAGACCGACTGAAACTGAGCAATTGGTGGCGGAGCGATGTTGTGCGCCCAGTCCCGATTACCGGCGAGCCATTCCGCGCGAGCAGCTTGCAAGCGCCTTTCAATTTCGGCTCTGACGCGAGCAGTTAAAGGCTGTAACTGTTGCAGGTATATTCGATCGTCCGGTGGCGTCAAAATTGCGATCGCCGCGCCAGGAATCAGGCGATCGAGATATGCCAGACACGCTGACCAAATTTCATCAGCGTCAGCGGCGAGTTGTACTTTCGCAGTAAGTTCGTTGAGAACTTGCAGTTCCAAGGTACGCTCGCGGACTTTTGCTTTGAGGCTGGCGGCTAGGATTTGCATAGTGCTCACCATACTGGTTTGCTTATATTATAATTATTGATTTTCAAACTTTTGTAAACAATGATTTGAAAATATCTGCGGCATATGCGGCCAAAAGACTACTTTGTTTATATTGATATTACCTTCAACAGCTAAAAAAAAGGGCGCGATCGGGAGCAAAGAGACAGTGCTCTATGCAAGCTTTCGCTCCCATTGCCCGACTTAACCTTACACCCAAAGACGGATGCAAGCTCCAGACTTTTGTAGTTAAACTCAAAAAAGTTTAGACCAAAGTTCAAACCCTCAAATTCATCTGTAGAGTCAATCGAAAATTGAAAATCTAAAATCGAGGGATGGTGAAACTACCCCATTAAAAGCACGTTATCGATTACATGGATGACGCCGTTATCAGCTTCGATATCCGCAGCGACAACTGTAGCATTTTTAACCTCAAAACCGTCAGAACAATCAATTTTAATCGGCGAACCTTCCAAGGAAGTAACCAAACCGAGTTTTGCCAAATCAGCTTTCATAAACTTGCCAGAGACGACATGAAACTTCAAAATCCTGGTCAATTGGGGAACGTTCTGCACTAGGGTTGTGACAGTTCCCGGCGGCAATTTTGCAAAAGCATCGTCATTGGGTGCAAAGACAGTAAAAGGGCCCGGACTTTTGAGCGCGTCTACTAAATTAGCTACTTGCACGGCAGTTACGAGGGTTTGGAACGAACCCGCACCTACGGCAATATCAACAATATCAGGCATTGTGTTTTACCTCATCTGGGAAAAAAGTTCTATTAAGTATCGTAAACTGAGACGGGCAACAATACCTACTGTCTTTTTTGAAAAATTGGTAATTCTTTTGTAGTGAGGACTTCAATCCTCAGATTTTTGATGAGGACTTCAGTCCTCACTACAAACCTAATAATATAGGACTTACATATGGGGGCCCAGAAACCGGGTTTTTTACGAAAATACTTCGTTAAAACCCGCAGATTAGGTAAAAAACCCAGTTTCGAGGAGTCGGAGTGCGTCCATGACTGTAATAGTTATTTTACACGACATAATATTACTAACGGCTTGGCAATTTAACCGCGCGGGGGTTTACAATTTCTACAATACTGCTGCTGGCGGTTCTGATACCCCAATGCTCTGTTTCTGAATCTGCTACTTCAGCATTTAGGTTTTCTCCCTTGTGAATGCTAAAACTGCCGTACAAAATTGAAATTTCAAAAATGTCTGTAGTAATCACCGCAGGCTTGCGGTGTTCGGCATCGCCCAAAGAAATTCCGAAGAATTCAGCTTCCAGTTCGCTAACTGCCTCTTCATCGTGCACAGTCCAACTGATATCGCGACAGTCTTTGAATGCCAGGATATAAGGCAATCTTTCTTCTGGATTGTAGACGCATTCAATTAATACTTCGTTTCCCCATAAAGATACGTTGACTTTTGTGATTAAAGATGTCAAACCACCCAATCCAAGCAAGTTATAGTCATCCTTCCAATCACTCATTTAATTTTTCTCCCGTATTGTGAGTACCTAGAATTAAATTACCAAATTCGTCTCTTGTCCGCAATAAATTACCATCTATATCGAGACGCAAACCTTTGTTGATATTTCTTCCATCTGATCCATATTTCGGTGCAGGCGTTCTAATCACTTCACCGTTAGGACGGATCATTACTGTTGACTTATCAAAAAATTTATATGCAACATAACCATCTCTAGTAGTTCTGATTTCTGCACCCAGCCCGCGCAAAAAGTCATCGACTTCTTGGCGAGTCATCCCGGTTAAGTCTCCAAACTCAGAAGCAATTCCATTTCCTCCCACTCCCTGACTCGGCACGCAAGTCTCCTCACCAACCATTGCTTATTGGAGTTTAGCACGGTTGAAGAATCGGAACAAGGAAGTTCGGCAACGGATTCGCTTTCTGAGGATGTAACGGATGGATGGATGGAAGAACGAAGAAGGAAAAAGGAAGAATCATTCCTCAAACTCACAATGGCAAATTACCAATGCCCAATGCTTTTCGGCCCAATTACCAATTACCAATTACCAATTCGCAAAACAACAAATAGGGCGCGCACCACACGCCCTATTTATCAGCAATTAGCCAACAATTATTTATTAGCCGAGTTGAACTTTAACCACGCGGTTCTTTTCCGCTTCCGCTTTGGGCAAATTCAGGTGCAAAACTCCATTTTTGTACTCAGCTTCTACGCTGTCATTTTGAATCCGCGCGGGTAGGGGAATCACCCGGCGGAAGGAACCGTAACGGAACTCAGAGCGAGTCATGCCTTTATCTTCACTCTTACTTTCCAGACGGCGTTCGCCACTAATAGCAACAGCTTCTGCGGTTACTTGTACGTCCAAATCCTTAGCTTCCATGCCCGGAACTTCTAATTTAAGGTGGATGGCTTCGGGAGTTTCATCGAGTTCGGCGGCGGGTACAAAAGCAACACCGTTAGATGCGCGATCGGTTGCTGGCGTCAAGCTATCAAACAACCGATTCATTTCTCGCTGCAAGGAGTCCATTTCCCGCAAAGGTTCCCAACGAATAAGTGCCATAACTAATACCTCGACTATCTGAAGTTTTTAGGGGTTGAGAAACACTTGACTCAACTTGTATTTAATATATTCCAGCTCGAAAAACTGGGGGAGTCGGTTTTCCGCAAAAAGGCCGATCGCATTTCCGAACATTCGCGATCGGTACTGCTAAATCATTGCAGGTGCGGGTATCCGATCGCACCTCAGCCAAACAACTTTAGATTTTAGATTGCATCTAGAAGTTGCAACCTAAAATCTAAAATTTAAAATCTCCAATCTCAGATCGGTTAACCCCACCGCGAATGCTGATAAGAAGCGTAGGTATCAAACAAAGCACCCACCAAACCAAAAGTTAGACCGATAACTAAAAATCCCTGGAGGGGACAGCCGCTGCCGAAAGTAGCTAAGAACTGCAAAATCAGGTCTTCTCCAGAACGACCGACCCCTTGGAGAGCAGGCACAAGACGGATCAAGGAAAAGCTAGTCAATCCCGCGCCGATTAACAATAAGGGGGCGACAAAGCTCAACAGGCTCGTCAGCAGTACAGAGCGAAGAAAATTGGGAAAAATGCTCATAATAGTCAGTAAATTCAGCTAAACTGCCGAACGGTGCAAGCAAACAAAACTTGTCCTTTTCTACGATAGGCAGCGATCGCCCTCAGTGGCCGGTTCTGTCAGAAATCTTAAATGTTATAGAAAAAACTTGTTTAAGATTTGTAGATAGATTTCATTTTTGGCAGTTGTTCTTTACTCGAA
This sequence comes from Microcoleus sp. TY_ISSM_2_bin.22, assembly GCA_025937335.1. Lineage (GTDB taxonomy): Bacteria > Cyanobacteriota > Cyanobacteriia > Cyanobacteriales > Microcoleaceae > Microcoleus. The sequence goes on along the minus strand of JAICRN010000057.1, from coordinate 4,597 downwards.
ATCCCCTTGAGCACCACTAAATCTTCGAGCCTCAGTTTGTGGAGTCAGCGGTTGCTGGCAGCAATTTTATTGGGCGGCCAAGTCATGCTGCACTTGTTGACTCGCAAAATTCACCGGCGCAACACCCTCGACCAAATGGCAGCAGTCGGCCCGGAATCTCTGCTGATTGCTTTGCTGACTGCGGGTTTTGTCGGCATGGTATTTACTATTCAGGTAGCGAGGGAGTTTGTTAACCTCGGTGCCGGCAATGTCGTCGGCGGCGTTTTGGCGTTGTCTCTGACTCGCGAGCTCGGCCCCGTCTTAACAGCCGTAATCGTGACGGGACGAGTAGGTTCGGCTTTTGCAGCGGAAATCGGCACGATGCAGGTAACAGAGCAGATAGATGCCCTGCTGATGCTCAGAACAGACCCGATCGACTATTTAGTAATTCCCCGCGTCCTTGCTTGCTGCTTGATGCTGCCAATTTTAACCATCTTGTCTCTCTTCACCGGCATCGCCGGCGGACTGCTGATTGCTACGACGATGTACGGCATCTCTCAAAGCGTGTTTTTAGAATCAGTCCGCAATTTCCTGAGTCTGTGGGATATTTGCAGCGCGGCAATTAAGGCTGTTGTGTTCGGTGGTTTGATTGCTGTAATCGGCACTAGCTGGGGTTTGACCACCACCGGCGGGGCAAAAGGCGTCGGTCAATCAACTACCACGGCGGTAGTGACAGCTTTGCTGGCTATTTTTATCTTTAACTTTTTCATGACTTGGCTGATGTTTCAGGGGACGGGCTCTAGCGTACTCAAAGGCTTGTAAGCTAAGAAACAGATAAAATATGAATAATTGGCAACATTCGCTTACTACCCTTGATTTAAACCCGTGACTACAACTGCCTCTTCGACTGCGCCGACAAATACGATCGAACTCGCTCCGAGTTATGCGCTTCCCCTTGCTTTGGTACTGGCCGCCGTACCGCTGCTGTTCGTGCAGAAGTGGGCGAGTTTGTCGCTTTCGCTGTTCGGCTTGTTTCTGATGTACCAAGCCGCCACCCTCCGGCTGCAATTTACCCCAACCGATTTGGACATTTATCGAATGTCCAAATTAATCCGCCGCTTTCCTTACCGAGAATGGCAAAATTGGCGGATATTGTGGCCCGCTGTGCCGATTTGGTTTTACTTCAAAGAAATTAACAGCATTCACTCTTTCCCGATTCTATTCGATCGTAAAATGCTACAGACCTGCTTAGAACAGCGCTGTCCCCGTCAAGACTAAAAAAGTTGTTAATTTTAAATTTTTAACTTTTCTGTGCCCTACGCCGAACCAAATTTCCCATGAATTCAGACGAATCTCCAACTCAAGAACCGCAAGCACAACCAGATGCGCCCACCGCTGACGGCGAAGTCAATTTACCCGTGAATCAGACGGAGTACCAATTCCCATCTCAAACACGGGATTTGTCGATCGAGCTTCAGGAGTCCGCCGCCCAACTCCCGGGCGAAACAGACGCGCCGCTGGGCGAGGCAGATGCCGAAATCGCCGAATTCGTGAACGAAGCAGGCGCACTCGCTCAAATGGGGCCCAATACCGACTATCGCGAATCAGAAAGTCCCATCGCTCAAATCGATCCTCCAAGCGACTCCCCGCCACCAGCAACCGCAGACACGGTAACGCGCATCTCGGAAAATGTTACCGAACAGTTGGCAGAGAGAGTCAAACAATTGCAGCAGCAAGAACAAAATTTGACTGAAAAAATTGCCGCCTTGGAAGCCGACAAATCCAAGGCCTTAGAAGCGTTGGGCGAGGCTCAAGCATCGATCGGGCGTTTGGTACAAGACGGCTTGATTCAATTAGATCAGCGCAAACAAGCGCTGCAAATCGAAGTAGAAAAACTCGAACGCCGGCGCGATCGAATTCAAAAGGAAATGCGAACCACTTTTGCCGGAGTCTCTCAAGATTTGGCAATTCGAGTCCAGGGTTTCAAAGACTATCTTGTCGGCAGTTTGCAGGATTTGGCCGCTACCGCCGAATTCTTAGATTTGACGCCACCGGTGCAAGAAACCCCCAACCAAATTCCTGCTGAGGAGTCTCAATCCTCAGCACCGGTAAATCCCCGATTTGCCGAACAGGGATTTCAAGAACAAGCCAAACAAATTCGCCGCACCCTCGACCAATATCGCACTCTCCCCGACTACTACGGCCCGCCTTGGCAACTCCGCCGCACTTTTGAACCCATCCACGCAGAACGAGTTTCTAACTGGTTTTTCACTCAAGGAGGAAGAGGTGCTTTGCGGACTATGGGTTCGCGCTTGCAAAATATCTTGATTACTTCGACAATTATTTCTGTACTCAGAAGCGTCTACGGTGCACGGGTGCGGACTTTGGTGCTCGCCAACAGTCCCGAACGTTTGGGAGAGTGGCGTCGGGGTTTGCAGGACTGTTTGGGCATTACTCGCAGCGATTTTGGCCCTGAACGGGGGATTATTATGTTTGAGTCTGCCGAAGCTTTGGCTCAAAAAGCCGATCGACTGGTGAAAGATGGCAAATTGCCGCTAATTGTCATTGATGAAACTGAGGATTTAATTAGTTTGTCAATGCTGCAATTTCCGATGTGGCTGGCTTTTGCTTCTGACCCGCAAAGTTTGACGACGGCTAAAGAATTTTGAGCGATTCCGGGCGAATAAAATTCCCTGCTATACAAACAAAGTCCGCCGGCGGGGACTGAATAACATCCAGGTGAAATTAACCTGAATTGCTTCTTCCTTATTCCATCCGTCGAGCGAATCCGTTGCCGAACTTCCTTCTCCTGTACAACAAATTTCAAATTAAAAAATGGCTAGCTGGATAATTTTAAATGGCGCATTGCTAATAGCAGCTTATCTGCTGGGATCGATTCCCACTGGTTACGCCTTGGGGAAATGGATGCTAGGAATTGATATTCGAGAGGTTGGTTCGGGTTCGACTGGTGCGACTAACGTACTGAGGACTTTGGGGAAGTGGCCGGGGTTGGGGGTGTTGCTGGTTGACGTGTTGAAGGGGGTAAGTGCGATCGTCCTGATTCGTTACATTTACTCGCTCAATTTTACCCAGCAGCTAGCAACCGCAGCAGGTATTGAAAATACTGCAACTGTCATCCCTTGGATGGCAACTTTGGCGGGTTTCTCTGCTGTTTTGGGCCACAGCAAATCAATCTGGCTGGGGTTTACCGGCGGTAAATCTGTGGCTACGAGTTTGGGAGTTTTGCTCGGTTTGTACTGGCCTGTTGGTTTGGGAACTTTCGGAATTTTCGGGATAGTATTTGCGGTATCGCGAATTGTCTCTTTGAGTTCGATTATCGGGGCAATTAGCGTTGCTGGATTGATGTTTGCTTTACATCAGCCGCTAGCTTATGTATTGTTTGGAATTGCGGGCGGTGTGTTTGTAATTGTCCGACATCGGAGCAATATTCAGCGGCTGTTGAACGGTACGGAACCCAGGATAGGAGAGAAATTGGAAACAGCAGCTAGCGATAATTAATCCCATTTTATCCCCAATCTTCCATAAATCAACCCGCACTTGCCAGCAACTTAGCAGTCTAAAATTTGGCTGTTGTAGGATGTGTGGCAACCCATCCTCAAGCTCAGAATCCCTGAACTGAGATAATGCTGTTTTGGAGTTGACTAGGCGTTACACTATCCACAAAACCTATTAAATCTCCTGAACTCCTAACTTTGATGAGAGTCCCTGAAGTCACAACAGTAAAAGGAGTTAAATAAGAGGCTGGGGAGACAGTGCGTTTCGCCGCTTCTGAAAAATCAAACTCTTCTAACACCCGCACATTTGTCAAGTTATCTAAAACTACATCGTTAACAGTCAAACCGCCTGCTAATCCAATCCGATCTAAACCCACCCGGAAAGATATAATAGAATCGGCTTTATTGATATCAGTAACTCCTGACTCTAGTTGGAGGACGGGTAGTCATAAATATGTAGCGATCGGGGATATTACCCGGCTCTACATTCATTATAGTGATGAATGAAATACCAAATGGCTCCAATATGATTCTCTAATTTTTTTTAGAAAGAAAGAGTTCGCCTTACAAGTCTTGAAACTCGTTGGCGTAAAGTATTATTAAACATTTCAATATGACTGGTTTTACCACTTTCTTTGCCAACGTGTTTGTGACGTTTTGAGGCAATAACTTTTTCATAAGATACCCAAAAATCCGTATAGCAAACCGCACATTGTCGATCAACAGGCGGCAAAGATTCCCAAAGCTTTTGTGCCGAGTTCCGGCTGCGATCTCCAATATAAACTCCAACAATTTCTCTAGTTTTTTTGTCGATAGCCAGCCAGACCCATTGTTGATTATCTTTTTTTATAACAAAAGACCATAATTCATCACATTCAATGATTAATTTTCCTTTAGCTTTCTCTGAAACCTTGAGTTTTCGGGGCGTTTGGGCGTATTTATTATTTACATAATTTTGCAGCCAAGTTGGAGAAACCCCGACCGAACGAGCAATTCCAGCGAGATAAATTTTTTTTAAGAGAAGTTGATCTATTAAATTCTTAGTTTCTTGAAAAATTTTCTTTTTTGTAGAAATTCTCTTCTTTGTTTCACTGCAGGTGAGG
>JAICRN010000694.1 GCA_025937335.1 Microcoleus sp. TY_ISSM_2_bin.22 | reverse complement strand
GGAATCGGAATAGTTTCTTTGCAGATGCACCAGTTGATTGCTACCTGCGAAACAGTCTTGTTTCTTAATGTCGCTATTTCTCGCAAACACTCCAAAAGCGATCGCATTCCCGGAAGTAGCTGCTTGCACGCCAAACCTCGGATACCTTTAGGAAGAGAGCCGTTTTCGGAGTATTTACCCGTCAGCAACCCCAAGGCTAGAGGACTGTAAGCAATCAATTTTATCCCCAATTCATCGCAAACATCTTTTAACCCGAGTTCTGTCACCGGATAGGTGGAAAGTAGCGAATATTGCACTTGTAAAGTAACAATAGGAATTTGGCGATCGCTAAATTTCCTATGCACCCATTTCAGCCGTTTCGGCCCGTAATTAGACAAGCCTACTCCCTTGACCAATCCTTGCTCGTAAAGGTCAGCCAAACCGTCCAAAAGAGCCCCCTCTTGCCAAGGAGCGTAATTAGCTGTAGACCAGTGCATTTGCACCAAATCTACATTTTTTCCGAGGCGCGAAGCAGAGGCTTTGCAAGCCGATATCATTGATTGTCGCGTCAGTCTCCAAGGATAAGCAGCCAGTTTTGTCGCAATACAAATACTGTCTTTATTTGCACCTTGATATTGTTGAGAAAACTGCCCCAAAAGCTGTTCGCTGCGTCCGTTTAATTTCCCAGTTCCGTAAGAGTCGCCGGTATCGAATAAAGTGACACCGCTGCTGACGCAAAGATTGAAAACGGCTTGCAATTCCTCGTCCATACTTTCATCGTAGCCCCAGAGGAATCTGTTGCCCCAGGCCCAAGTGCCGCAGCCCATTTTTGGCAGTAAAATTTTTTGGTTAGTTTGCATTTTTATTGATGGTTGTTATATTAACTCCGGTTAAACTGACCTCTTGCACCTCTTTGTGGAACAGGCATCTTGCTTGTTCCACAAAGAGTGGATTTTCTTGTGGGCCGTTGGTCTTAGCCCGCCCCTCAGAGCCTTATTGTTGTAAAACCCGCCCCTCCGAATTAATGGTTTCTAACTAATGACTAATGACTGATGACTCTTTAATTTTTTTACGTGGTTGGTGAGGGCGAAGGTGCGCTGTTTTTGGTAGGTTGCTCTGGCTTAGCTTTGGGGTCTGGTTTTGGTGGCGCAGGTGGAGGGAAATTCGCCGCGCGTCTGGGTATTTGTAGCGCTGTTCGGAATGCAGAAGACGGGAAGAAAGCACTAAATTGAGAAAGTCGAACTGCGATAGGTTCGGGTGCAGATTCCCACAAGCTTTCGTAGTAGAAGAAAGCGACGCCTAAGCCGTATCCTTGGACTGCTTGCACCTGAGATTTAATTTGCTCAATCGGTACGGGGTTATTTCTCAAACCTGTCATAATCCCAACTCCGGTGGGAATTTTTTGCTGTGCTTCTTGCATTTCTGGACGGTTAATCTTATCTACAAATGATTCTAAGTTGGGACGGTACACTTGCACGATTAGCTCGTCGGCAATATCCAAACGCACCCAAGCCAGCCAATCTTGCAGGTGGTGTTTGTAAGCAAACTCGTAGTAATTGGGAGAAATCGAGAAAATTGCATTGGGTTTGACTGCTTTGACGGCTTGATTTAGCTGCGACATAAAAGCGGTAATTTTATTGGCTCGCCACTGCACCCATGCTGGGTTTTGAAAATCTTTGGGCGGAGCTTCTTTTGTTTCTTTGGTATACAAAGCAACTGTGTAGTCATCGTAACCAAATTCAGACGGCAAACTCATGTGGTCGTCAAATTGAATGCCGTCTGCGTTATATTGAGTGGTGATTTCTAGTACGAGTTCGGTAATGAATTGCTGCACTTCTGGATGAAAGGGATTGAGCCAAACTACTTCGCCGCCGGCGTCGTTTGATGTTTGGCTGCCGTCCTGTTTTTGTGTCAGCCACTCGGGATGATTTAAGGCTAATTCTGAGGTGGGAGGAGCCATGAAACCAAACTCAAACCAAGGAATTACTAGCAAGCCTTGGCGGTGAGCTTTATCAATTAAATCTGCGAGCATATCTTGTCCGTCTAACCCTCTGTAAACAAAGGGTTGAATGTCTCTTTGCTGCGCTACATAGCTGGGATACATTGCATAGCCAGAATTCCAGGCTACAGGATAAATAGTGTTGAAATTTAACCGTTTTAGTTGGCTGACAGCATCTTTTAGTTTGCGACGGTCTCTGAGGATGTCTTTGTCGTTTGTAGTCATCCAAACGCCGCGAATTTCCTGGCGGGGTTGCTGGGCGATCGCCGGAATTAAGTTGTTCGCCAGCAATACTATAATCAATGAGAGGGCAAACAGAAGCGGGAAAAGAGTTTTAATCGATCGCTGCCAACTGCGCGGAATGATGCGTAATGTCATAGTTTTGAATGGTGAGTTAGCTGTAGAAACACACCCCGGCATAATTTGGTGATAAAATTTGCTCGCTCTACAGTCTACAGTCATTGGCGCTGAATGTGGAATCGGTTAAGCGAAATGGGTAGATTGATGTTATGCGATCGCAACTGAGCGAAATATAATCTATCAGACAGAGAGTAGGTGAGAGCATTCTGTCAAAGTGCTGGGAAATCATTGATTACGCACTGCAAGCTCTCCTTACCGGACAGTATGGCCCAAGGAGTGCGAGTGCTGTACAATATCGGTGCTGGAACATTTCGATCGAACATCTGTAATTGTGAAAGATTTAGTCTTAATTGGCGGCGGTCACAGTCATGCTATTGTATTAAAAATGTTCGGCATCAAACCACTGCCGGGAGTGCGTTTGACTCTGATTAGCGACGTGCTGCACGCGCCTTATTCCGGGATGCTGCCGGGGCACGTTGCCGGGTTTTACGATTATGATGAATGTCATATCGATTTGCGATCGCTCGCTGAATTTGCCGGGTGTCAAATATTAATCGAGCGGGCGATCGCGATCGACATTAACAAAAATTTAGTTATTTGTCAAACTCGCCCTCCGGTTAATTTTGATTTGCTTTCTGTGGATATCGGCAGCACTCCT
>JAICRN010000408.1 GCA_025937335.1 Microcoleus sp. TY_ISSM_2_bin.22 | reverse complement strand
CTTAGGTTTGCATTACTCAGATCAGCATTCATCCATTGTGTTTGCCTCAAATTTAAGCCAGTCAAGTTTGCTTTACTGAGGTTAGCCATACTGAAATTCGTCCCCGGCGACAAATTAACATCGCTGAGATTTACTCCACTCAAATTAGCTTCACTTAGGTTTGCATAAAGCAAATTTACTTCACTTAAATTTGCATTTATGAATTGTGTTTTTCCTAATTGTGCTGAGCTGAGATTCGCTTTGTTAAGGTTGGCATCACATAAATTTGCCTCACTCAGGTTAGCGCTTGATAAGTTTGCTTCAGAGAGTTCTGCACCGCTGAGATTAGCGCTACTCAAGTTAACCTGACTCAGGGATTTCCCGCTCAGATTTACTCCGGCTAGATTAACTCCCGTAAAGTCTCGTTCTCCCTGATTATACCGTTGTAAAAATTCCTCAGCACTGATAGCTAATTCCAGATTTTCTAGTGCAGAATCATCTATTCTTTCCTCTTCCTTAGATTCCACAGTATCGGCACTCACAGGAGTAGCCACCGGATGTTCTACCGCTTCGCTAGATACCGCCTCTTCCCGCAATAACCGATCGACCCGATCGCTAAACTGCCTCACAACCTCAGCATCATCAAGCTTCTCACCAGCATTCGAGCTTTTCAGGGCCGAATTCTCAACATAATACTTATCTACAAAACTTTGCAACCCAGCATTATATCCCTGTCCTACCGCTTGAAACCTCCATTCGCCATTCTTCTTGTACAAACGTCCAAATTCTAAAGCCGTTTCTTGGGAAAAAATCTGATTTAAATTGTACCGAACCAATTCGGTAAGATTCTCTGAATTGTAAAGTCTGATAAAAGCATTTGTAACTTGACTAAAATTTTGATTCTTTTCCTGTCCCTCGTGAATAGTCACCACAAACACCATTTCCTGAATCGCCGAATTGATTTTACTCAAATCCAGATAAACCGTCTCATCATCTCCCTCAATTTGTCCATTCCTGCTGTCTCCCGAATGTCGCACCGCACCGTCGGGCGAGGTCAGATTGTTGTAAAATACAAAATACTTTTCATCGGGAATGCGACCGTCTGCGCCTAACATAAAAACAGATGCGTCAATGTCGCAGTTTTGTGCTGTCTGGCTGACTTGCCAACCCAGGGCGATCGCAATTTTACTAAAATTAGGAGTTTCTTTAGAAAGATTGAACCTTTCACCCTTAGTTAATTCGATACTCATATGCGATAATTCCCTTACCTCATAAATGGTATTAATTCTCTCATCTATGTTAACCCGATCGCAAATTGGATTTTATCTCGAAGATATCGAAACCCCCATTGGCAGAACCGTCAATTTAACTCTTACCGGACTCATTCTTTTATCTTCCGCCAGCTTCATCGCCGAAACTTACCCGATTTCGGAATCTGTTAGAATTAATTTCCAAACTCTCGATACTGTTCTTTTAATTATTTTTGCAGTTGAGTATTTATTGCGGCTGTGGTGTGCCGAAAATCGAGTAAAATTTATTTTTAGTTTTTTTTCTATTATTGATTTGCTGGCAATATTACCATTTTTACTGGGATTTGTCAATGTCAGTTTTATCCGCATTTTTCGCTGGTTTAGAATTCTCCGACTCATCCGTTTTCTGGAATTGAAAATTTCTATTTTCCGCATCAGCAGCGAAGATGGGGTGATTTTTGCTCGGATTTTGTTTACTTTGCTGGCAATAATTTTTGTTTATTCTGGTTTGATTTATCAAGTCGAACATCCGACAAATCCCGAAAATTTTGGGACTTTTTTGGATGCTGTTTATTTCTCGGTTGTCACGATGACGACTGTGGGATTTGGCGATGTTACTCCGATTTCGGAATCCGGTCGTTTTCTGACTATTTTGATGATTTTGACGGGAATTGCTCTGATTCCTTGGCAATTGGGGGATTTGATTAAACAATTAGTTAAAAGTGCTAATCAAGTAGAAGCTGTTTGTAAAGGTTGCGGTTGGTCTGTACACGATGCTAATGCTAGATTTTGTAAAATGTGCGGCACTCAGTTAAATAATGGTTGAGTGTTGAGTGTTGAGTGTTGACTGCTGACTTTTTTAAGCTAAGGGTAACAAAATTTCAAATTCAGTGCCGCTGCCTAATTCCGATCGCATTCTGAATGCACCGCCGTGTTTGCCAGTCACGATTTGATAGCTAACTGCTAAACTGGTTTCTTTGAGGGCGCGTTTTTCGGTAGAGAATGATTCTATGATTTTTTTGTACTTACTAGGTGACATTCCTGGCCCGTTATCTGATATGCAAATAGAAACCCAGCGAACATGAAGTTTGTCTAAATCGCTCGCAGGTTCGGGACAGCAGACTTGAGTTGTGATTTCAATTTGAGGCTGGCGATCGAAGTCTCTGAGTCCTCCACCTTTAAACTCTTTCGCCAATTCTTGACCGACTGCTTCGTTAATTAATGTATGAATAGCATTGGTCAAGATATTCATAAATACTTGGTTTAGCTGTCCTGCATAGCACGGCACTGGTGGCAGGTAGCCGTAGTTTTTGACTACTTTGATTTCCCTGCTCAAACGACTTTTGAGCAGCAAAAGTATGCTGTCTATGTTGGCGTGCAAGTCGGTCGGTTTAGGATAAATATCGTCGATGTGGCAGAAGTTTTGCAAACTGGTTGCCAACTTGCTCAAACGTTCGGCTCCGGATTTGATGCTGGCAACAGTTCGGAGGAAATCGTTTTGCAAAAAGTCATAGTCGATCTCTTCCTTGAGCCGTGCTATTTCCGGCGGGGGTTCGGTACAGTGCGCGTCGTAAACTGAGAGCAACTCCATCAAGTTTTTGCTGTAGTCGCTTACGTAGGTTAAATTGCCCCAAATAAAGCCTACCGGATCTAAAATTTCGTGGGCTACTCCGTTGACTAAACGCCCTAAACTAGCCATTTTTTCGCTTTGAATCATTTGAGTTTGGGCTCTTTCGTAGCGGACTTGAGTTTCGATGCCGCGAATTTGCCAGTAGGCGATGTTTAGCGCGTGAGGGTCTAAGAGGCGGTAAGATTGGGAGTCTATTTGGACGACGATTGGTTCTGACTGCAATTCGGGCGATCGGCGCAGAGCTTGTGGAGCTGCTGCCAAAATAGTTGTACTCTCTGGAACTAATAATATTTCGACGCGAGCATAACTGTAGAAAACTTTCAGCGGGAGGTGCAAAAATAGCTCGGGGCCTTGGGGTTTGAGCAAATATTCCAGCAGTTGCCTGCGGGATATCATGCCAGCCAACTCTCCTCCTTCAATCAAGACGACTCCCGGCACTAGGGGATGCTGTTCAAAAATTTCGGCAACTGCGATCGCCAAGCAGCTCGATTTAACCTGAAAGTCATACAGGGGCAAATCCCAGAGAGTAGACTCTAGGGAAAGGTCTTGATGGCTGCCTTCGGAGAGTGAAGGTCCAAGGAGTTTGGAACTGAATTTATTTGCCACTGGAACTTTTAGTTGCCGAAACGCTGAGAAAGTGAAACGATCGCGTACTACTAAGCTAGCCTATGATTTCACCGCAGGAGCCAACAGCCGAAAATATTTTTGAGTGAATCATGTTTTGCGAACTATTGGTAGGAGAATTTCAAATTCGGTGTTTTTACCGGGTTGCGATCGCAATGAAAGTTTGCCGCCGTGCTTTTCTGTGACGATTTGATGGCAGATAGCCAGCCCCATACCGCTGCCTTTACCTGCTGGTTTAGTGGTAAAAAAGGTGTCAAATATGTGCTTGTGATTTTCTGGGGGAATGCCGGGCCCGTTATCGGCAATCCAAATTGCAGCCCGCGTGCCGTCTTCGGTTTCTACGACTTTAGTGGTAATTTCGATTTGGGGCTGCCAGTTGTCCAGGCACTGGGTTTTTATTTCTCGATCGGCTGCGTACTCTGTCAGGGCGTCTAGAGCGTTAACTAACAAATTCAAAAAAACCTGACTCAACTGACCTGAGTAGCCGCTAACTAGCGGCAGTTCGCCGTAATTTTTTACCACTTCTATGCTATTTTTAAAGCGGTTTTTCAAAATTAACAGCGTCATCTCCACGCATTCGTGAATGTCTGTCTCCACTGGCTTTGTCTCGTCCATGTGAGAAAAGTGGTGCAGCCCGTTAACTATTTTTAGCAATTGCGAGGCTCCCAACTCCATCCCTTCTAAGGTGACAGGCAAATCTTCTTGTAAAAAATCAAATTCAATTTCTTCTTTGAAGGCATCTATTCGGGGACAAGGTTCCGAATATTCTTCTTCATAAACCGACATTAGCTGAAGCAAGTGTTCAAAATAGGAAAGCAGAAAAGTCAAATTTCCCCAAATACAGTTCAGCGGATTTCTAATTTCGTGGGCTACTTCGGCTACAATCCTCCCCAAACTGGCCATTTTTTCTGTTTGGATGAGTTTGGCTTGGGTTTGTTTGTGGAGCAACTTATTTGTTAATTGGTGAATTCTTGATTGAGCGACCATTAATTGGTGTACGTCTAACAGTTTGTATATCTGGGGTGCTATTTCCACTACTACGGGTTCGTAAACTAATTCTGCTGACCTGTAAAGAGATTCCTGAGCTGCTTCTACTATTAATTTACTGCCGGGAACCACCAGCAGATCTTGTTTGGAAAACCTGTACAATACCTCTATCGGTCGCTTGAAAAACATTTCTAATCCGTAGCGCCGATTAATTTTTTCAAAAAATTGCCGCCTGGATATTATGCCGACAAAATTACCCCGATCGGTCAAAATGACGCCGGGCAGCATGGAATTTCCTTCAAATGCCTGGGCTACTTCTTTTGCCTGTTGAGTTAATTCAATTTGGCAGGTGTAGAGTGGCAGGTCTAGGAGAGTTGATTCTAATGAAATATTCCAGGTACAAATCTCAGGTATATGCAACACTGATAACTCCGAGCTAGTCTCACGCACAGCAAACATAGATGAAACCCCTGTTAAATGTTGTATTGATGGATAATTTAAGTTGCTATTAATTGGTAACGGGTAATTGGTAACGGGTAGTTGCTAATTTGTTAAATTACAACAGCACCCGATGGGAAAACCCGATCGCACTAGCATTGTCTCCTAAAAATTTTGTTTCTAAATCAATGTTAAACGATCGAAGCTTTTGTGGAACTTACGGAGTACGCGCTGTAAACTTTTTACCATCATATACCCTGCGATCGCCTGTTTGGGGAAAATTTTTAACATTGATCGGGGATTTTTGTAATCTATTATACAATTTTTCTGGTGTTAGAAGGGAATTGGAGAAGAACTCGCGGGTTATCAGTGAATATACGGGCCTGGTTCGAGGGTTCGACGGCCCGGATTGGCGATCGTGGAAGTGACTTGAGGTCCCAACGGTCATTCGATTTTAGATTTTAGATTTTAGATTTTGGATTGACCCCACGGATAAATTCGGGGCTTGAGGATTTTAGATTTTAGATTTTGGATTGACTCCACGGAAAAATCACGTGGCGGGTATCACCTTTGAAATTCTTGGTCAAGACTGGCGCGGAGGCAAAAATCTGCAGATTGTACAGCAGAAGGAAGTTCGGCAACGGATTGGCAACG
>JAICRN010000767.1 GCA_025937335.1 Microcoleus sp. TY_ISSM_2_bin.22 | reverse complement strand
TCAGTCTTCCCGGATGGCGGCGCTGCAATACATTCTTGCCTTCAAAATTGCCGCTGCGACTAACAGTAAACTGTGCTTTAATTTCCGCCAATTCCTCAGCAGTTAATAGTTGTTCCAGTTCGGCATAAGTCCAGACATAAAATGCTCCTTCTTCCGGTTCAACTTCTTCAGAAGTGTTAAAGCTGTCCGCATCCTGTGCAGCATAAAAATAGCCTGTCGGCGCAATCATTTCTCGCTTCAACCATTCTACTGTCCCCGCGATCCCCCTTTCAAAAGCCGGTTCTTGTATTCCTGCACTCCACAAATTCGCCAAATATTCAACAATTTGACCGTTGTCGTAGAGCATTTTTTCAAAGTGCGGCACAGTCCAAGTCGCATCAACCGTGTAGCGGTGAAATCCGCCTCCTACGTGGTCGTAAATGCCGCCCAATGCTAAATCTAATCCGCGCTGAGTGCAGACTTGTTTGCTGTCGTATTTTGATTCAAAATTAAATCGCGTTCCCCGCAGTGCTAGCTCAGCATAAGGTATCATCGGAAAACTGGGGCCGGGGTTGTGCCCGGCAACAATTCCGGTGTTGATTTCTAACCCTTTTTGGAAGAGTTCGCGATTTAATTCTGCGGTTACTCCTGACAGCGCTGCCGACTGTTGGAGGTTGCTTAAAATCTCTGCTTTGAAGGCTTCTACTTTGCCTTTTTCTGTGTCGTAAAAGCGGCGAATTGCTTGCAAAACTTCTAAAAATCCGGGTCGTCCGTAGCGCGGTTCTACGGGGAAATAAGTGCCTCCGTAGAAGGGAACTCGCTCGTCGGGAGTGAGAAAAACGTTGAGCGGCCAACCGCCTTGACCTGTCATCATTTGCAAGGTTTGCATATAAATGCTGTCGATATCCGGGCGTTCTTCGCGATCGACTTTTATCGGTATAAAGTACGAATTCATGTATTGGGCGATCGCGCGATCGGAAAATGCTTCCCCTTCCATCACCGTACACCAGTGGCAGCTAGAGTAGCCAATTGACAGGAAAATCGGTTTATTTTCGCTTCGGGCTGTTTCTAGGGCTTCGTCGCACCAAGGCCACCAGTCGATCGGATTTTCGGCGTGTTTCCGCAGGTAAAGACTTTGAGATTGAGCAAGACGGTTGACCATAATCAAATCCACTTTAACTCGTGCTGAGTAAGCTTGTCAGTTCTCTAGCAGTTTAGCGCGAGATGTTTTAATTGAGTTGTTGCTGATAATTATGTTTTAATATTAAGGCTGATTATCTCGATATAATATGAGCTTATCATCTCGGAGAACCTTCAATCAACAGCTAGGACAATTTTTGCTGAGTGCTGCTGTTCCTCCTGCTGTTCTCAAACTCTACCAAACTGCCTCCCCGGAGCCAGCTTTATTAGAAACTAATCTTAACAATTTCCTGGCTAAAGCAGACCCAGAAATAGAATTATTAGTCCCGACATTTTTAGGTAACGACAAGCGCCGTTTCTACGGCAGAGGTGTTCCGAAAAGTTTGAAGTTAATCGACAAATTTGAGCTAGGAAGCGGACGGACTTTTCTGGGAAGGCGGTCTGTAGTTTGGAGCGGTGCCGGTTGGACGGGACAGCCGACAATTACCAGAGACGGGGGAAAAACTTATTTAATTATAGGTGCTTATGACCACAATTTGCGAAAAATAGATATTGCTACCAATAAAGAAGTTTGGCGCTATAAATTTGATGATATAATCAAAGGTTCATCAACAATTTATATCGATGAAAAAGCCAGCGCCGAAAACAGAATTGTGATTTTGCAGGGCAGCCGCAGTGGTGGCGGTGGCAAAAGTGTCGTGCCGAGTTTTAGGGCAATATCTTTTAGAACTGGCAAGGAAATTTGGAAATTGGACATCAGGAGAACGCCCAGCTACAGCCGGGATAATGACAGCAGCGCTTTGGACATCGGCGGTGGAGTTTTGTTCAATGCGGGGGAAAATGCGATCGGCTATTTTCTCGATAGTTCCACAAGCAATGCAAAAATTAAACAAGGCATCAAGCAGCCAAATATCTTGTCGGAAGTACAGCTTTATGCAGCAGCAGATATCAGGAAGCACGGCGGCAACTTGGTAGCGGAGTCATCGCCATCAAGGCTCAAAGATAGAATATTTATAGCTGCTGGTTCCGGTCATATTTACGGTATTAGTATTGCAAGTAAAAAGATAGTTTGGGATTTCTATACTGGTTCCGATTTGGATGGAAGTGCTGTAATTTCTAAATCAGGCAAACTGTTTTGTGCCATTGAAAAACAATACATTCAGGGCAACGGCGGAGTTCTGAAGCTGAATCCCAACAAGGAACCGAATGCCAGTGTTGAATGGTTTTTGCCTACCGGAAATCGCCGACTTTC
>JAICRN010000237.1 GCA_025937335.1 Microcoleus sp. TY_ISSM_2_bin.22 | reverse complement strand
CCCTATCTAAATAGAAAATCTTGCCCCGTGCCGGGTCTCCAATAGCAGCAATACTGTCATTCATTCCCAGCAAAGCGACCGCGTGGGGTAACTTCCGAGGGCCGTCAAACAGCCAAACTGCTAGCACTCCGGGGCGATTAATTTGCTGAATTTGCTCCCAAGTTGGCGTTAGTTCGATCGCATTGACACCCAAAGCTCTTGCTGCCACAATTATTTGTGGCATCGAAGTTCCCAAGCGACTCGTCCCGGCAAAACGCGCTACACTCGATTCCGTCGCATCGATTCCCCAACGCCTTAACACTGTTGCTAGGGCGGCGGGGGCGCAACTGCTGTTAGATGTTTGCCGAAATACACCGTTTGGCTGCAAATTATCTATTAAATCAGCATAAATTGGCGCCATAAAATAGTTTTCAGCGCCTGTAAATCCTGCCAATCCCAACAAGCCAATTAAAATTACTGCGATTACTTGCGATCGCGCTGTCAACCAACTTATACTAAACCCAATACCGCAGACTCCCATCAACATCGCCCTCAGCAAAGTCCAAGTAACTTGCATCCCGTGAAAGCGCCACTCGATAGGCAAAGCTGGCATTTGAGGCAGATTTAGAGCTAGTAGCAGCAAGGCAATATAAAAACCTAAAAACAGCAGGGCGATCGAATTTCTGCCCTTAAACAAATCATTAGCCGTCACTCCCGATCGAACTAACACCCGTCCGAAGCGCATTCCCCAGACCAACAGCACCGAACCCAGCACCAGCGTCACAAGTATTTCCATAAGTTCAGAATATGGTCGCTTAACTAGGTTGTAACATTTATGCGATCGACTTGGAGGCACATCAAGAGTGGGAGAGAGGAAGAGTGGGGGAGAGAATTTGACGGTGTTTGGGTTTCGTTCCTCAATTTATCGCTACAATTGAATAAACAGGATTTATCCAAAATCGCAGCAGCTAAAATAACTCTTAATCCTAAAGGCTTTGAGCTGCATAACTTGCTCGACATTAAGTTTTGCCAGATTTTTATTCAGCGGTCTGAGTCAATGGTTGAGTTAGTAAAACAAGGAAAGCAAAAAGAAGCGCGGGAAGTTTTTTCTACCAAAAAAGGGGCATTAATTGTGAATGAGTATTAGGAATTAAATAACTACTTTGGTGAAAAAGATCGGGAAATTATTGAGGCTGCAACTTCCCACGCAAAAGTCAACAACTAATCGAGGAGTAAAAAGTTAAATGTCGCCAAACATTATTCGGCTTAGTAAAGTAGTTCCGTTGGGCTTCGGCTCCATTTTTTTGTTAATGATTGGTATCGGATTTACAACTAAATTGAGTATGGATAATTTAGCCGAATCTATTGAGTGGCAAACGCACACTTATGTAGTTAAGACAAATTTGCAAGCCCTAGAAAAAAATTTAGTGGATGCTGAAACAGGACAGCGCGGGTTTATCTTCACGGGTAAGGAGGAATTTTTAGAACCTTATAAAAAGGGAACAATCGCCTTTAATCAAATAGCAAATGAGACAAAAAAGTTAATAAAAGATAATCCAGAACAAGTTAAAAATTTAGAGCAAATTGAAACATTGGCTCAGCAAAAACTAGATGAATTAGCGGAAACTATATCTCTGAAAAGAGATGGAAAAGAAGCCGAACTAAGAACATTGGTGATTTCAGGTAAAGGCAAGATATTTATGGATGAAATCAGGGATAAGCTGGCAGAAATGCTTAAGCTAGAAGATAATCTACTGCTTCAAAGAACAAAAATAGCAAAACAGTCGGAGCAATTAGCGACGACTGTTTCTATAGGATGTACGGTTGTTGGTGTAGTATTGGGTTCATTTATTGTATTATTTATTTTTTATAAAATTATCCGACCAATCAATCAGGTAGCAAATACGATCGCCAGTTCTTCCACAGAGATTGCTGCCACAGTTGAACAACAGGAACGCACAGCCGCACAGCAATCTAGCTCTGTAAATCAAACTACAATCACAATGGATGAGTTGGGCGCTGCTTCCCAACAATCAGCCCAGCAAGCCCAAGCTGGTGCGGAATCTGCACGGCAAGCTTTAAAAATCGCTGAAAAGGGAACCCTAGCAGTGGAGCAAACCCTGGAATCGATGAGAATTTTGAAAGAAAATGTCGGGGCAATGGCAGCACAAATTCTGCGATTGAGCGAACAAACCCATCAGATTGGCAATATCTCTACTGATGTTACAGATTTAGCCAATCAAACAAATATGCTGGCACTGAATGCCTCAGTAGAAGCAGTCCGGGCGGGCGAAAACGCCAAAGGTTTTACTGTCATAGCCACAGAAATCCGCAAACTAGCAGATCAAAGTAAGAAATCTGCAGAGAAGATTAACCGCCTTGTCGATGATATTAAGAATGCGATCGATTCCACCGTAACGGCGACAAAGGAAGGTACTAAAACAGTAGAAGAAGGAACCCAAATTAGTCAAGAAACGGCAGCAGCTTTCTCGGCAGTAGCAAATGCTGTTAACAATGTGGTATTGAACAATCAACAAATTTCTCTAACTGCCCAACAACAAGCAGTTGCTATTCAACAAGTAGTCGATGCTATGAACAGCCTCAACCTAGCGGCAAAAGAAACCGCTAGTGGTATTACTCAAACCAAATTAGGCACTCAACAATTGAACGATGCCGCCCAAAATCTCAATTCAATTGTCTAAAGGGCGCTTAGTATTTTGGGCGAGCCGACTAGCAATTGATAGCATTGAGTCATGAATTGATCTCGCTGCCATCCCAGCTTGTCAAACCGCCTGCATCCAAGTTAAAACGATCGCAGGCGATGGCATCGCGAAAGCCAGGGCGATGGAATTTCTGCCCTTAAACAAATCATTAGCCGTCACTCCGGATCTAACTAACACCCGTCCGAAGCGCATTCCCCAGACCAACAGCACCGAACCCAGCCCTGCCTTGCTAAGGGGGGGAGTAAGAGTTAGCCCCTTGCTAAGGGGGGAGTAAAAGTTTCCATAATCCAAAATCGAGCGGCTTGTTTGTATGTAATGATAACGGGATATTCCCCGCGAAATTTGCAGGATCGAGACCCGTTTTTGGCGGTTTTGCAAAATGATGCTGTTCCTGTGCGCGATCGCACTTCTGCGATTCTTCAACCGCCAGCCACAGTTATCGCTCGCGCTTTAATTGACAATCCTGAAATTTATTATAAAAGTGCAGCGGAATTTAAACAAACCCTATTCAATAGTATATCGTAAATTATGGTTCGACTAACAATATGTTTTCAGAAACCCGGTTTATTCAAGAAACCGGGTTTATTGGTATTCTCAATCTGCCATCACAGACAATACATACTCTCCTTGATTTACTGACTGATTTGTGGAAACATCAAAAATGAAAACATCCGACTCAGCACAAACATCAACCAAACTCGGAAATTCCCCATTCTTATTAAAGCTGAGAATTTGATAAAGCCGATCGCCCTTTTTGACATAACTCCCCAATTGCACTCGATTTTGAATCATCCCGCCCGCCGGCGCGTAGTATTTGAGCGCGGAATTTTTGGGGGTAAAAATAACTTGATGCGCCGCAGTTTCCGGGAGAGGAAATCCATCAATTTTCAATAAACCCTTACTGGCTAAGTAATTTTTGATGCCCCGCAAGCCATTCGCCACCGACTCGGGATTCATTTCCATCCCCGAACCTAATTCTAAAGTCCAAGCTTCCACGTCAAATTTGTTAGCGCAGCCCTCGAAGAGGCTCGCACTTCCCAACTCGGCCAAAATCTTCTCCAGCGCCAGCCAAGGCTTGAGAAACGCCTCGTCAAAAGCATCGCCGTCGTACTCGTCCATCAAGATTGCCCGATCGAGCAAAAAAGCTTTCGCACTCTCCTCGCGGGAATTAAAACAGTAAAGGTAATCTAAACTTTGATTCGTAGAACTGTGCAAGTCCAGCACGTAGTCAGCATCCAAACACAAAGATTGTAGCTGATATCGGTAAAGTTCGCTGTAGGGGCGGCAGCTAGGAGCGTTAATTTTTGCCAACTCTTTCGCAAAACTCAAAGCAATCGCTTTTCTGTAATTAACTTTGACAGTATCGGCATCGAGATGGAGGTGAGACTTAGCAAAACCCCGAATATCTTCACCTTGCTTTTCAAAATCCCAGAAAATCCGGTTCCAATTTACCCCATCATAAAGATTGTAGCGACCAGGGGAAAAATGGTGCGATCGCTGACTGACACCCACAGGATTACAAACAGGAACCAGCCAAATTTCACCGATTAACTGACTGCTGTCCAAAGACATTAAAAACTCAATTAATTGGTAAATCACCGCATTACCGCTAATCTCAGCGCCGTGGAGGTTAGATTGGAGATAAGCTTTTTTGCCGGGAATCGCACCTTGGAACTGATAGACTTGCAGTGAAAGCCGATCGCCCGAAGCAAGCTGCACCACAGGAATAGTCGAAATAACTGGAATCATAGAGAAGGAAGTTCGGCAACGGATTGTGTAACGGATGTTAGGAAGAAGGAATAAGGAAGAAGGAAGTTCCGCAACGGATTATGTAACGGATGTCAGGAAGAGGGAAGAAGGAATAAGGAAGAGAGAAGAAGGAATAAGGAAGAAGGAAAAATTTTTTTTCTTTCTTCTGCCAACTGCCAACTGCCAACTGCCAACTGCCAACTGCCAACTGCCAACTGCCAACAGACTTATTCCTTCATAGCCGATTTGGTGGCGAAGGTTTAAAATCAGTACAGTCCTCTGCTGATTTGCTTTTAGCAAGATTTCAGCATACTTACCCTGAAACCTGATAATAATCCTTGTGCCAGACACTGCCCAGAACCGCCCAGAGCTGGATCTGAAGACCATATTTCCATTCGAGCTAGATAACTTTCAGAGAGAGGCGATCGCCGCCCTCGATGCAGGTAAATCCGTAGTCGTGTGCGCTCCCACAGGCTCCGGGAAAACGTTAATCGGGGAATACGCCATCCATCAAGCACTCTCCAGGAGGCGGCGCGTCTTCTATACCACTCCCCTCAAAGCACTCTCTAACCAAAAGCTGCGCGACTTCCGCAGTCAATTTGGAGACGACAACGTAGGTTTGCTGACGGGCGACATCTCTGTCAATCGAGATGCACCGATTTTGGTGATGACTACCGAAATATTTCGGAATATGCTCTACGGTACGCCGATCGGAGAAGTCGGTACTTCCCTCACCGGAGTCGAAACCGTGGTGCTAGACGAGTGTCACTACATGAACGATCGCCAGCGCGGTACCGTCTGGGAAGAATCGATCATCTACTGTTCCAGCGAAATTCAACTGCTCGCCCTCTCAGCAACCGTTGCCAATAGCGAGCAACTCACAGACTGGATTAACAAAGTCCACGGGCCCACAGAGCTCGTCTACTCAGACTTTCGGCCAGTGCCGCTGCAATTCCACTTCGCCAACCAAAAAGGGATATTTCCGCTGCTAGACGACACCGGCAAAAGAGCGAATGTCCGGTTAGTCCCCAAAAAGAAGCAGCAAAAAGTAGAAAGAGGCAGCATCCCCACTCCGAGTTTGACCGATGTTTTGGCCCGGTTGGACGATCGAGATATGCTACCAGCAATTTACTTCATCTTCAGCCGTCGCGGGTGCGACCAAGCAGTCGCAGAAGTCGGCAATTTCTCCCTGGTTAACGAAGCCGAAACAGCCGAACTCAAACGCATCATTGACGATTTTTTACAGCGAAACCCAGAAGCAGAACGCTTCGGTCAAAAAGAAGCACTTTTAAAAGGCATCGCCGCCCACCACGCAGGCATTTTGCCCGCTTGGAAAGGTTTAGTAGAAGAACTCTTTGGCAGAGGTTTGATTAAAGTCGTATTTGCCACCGAAACCCTAGCAGCCGGGATTAATATGCCCGCCCGCACCACAGTCATTTCCACCCTGTCCAAGCGCACCGACAAGGGACACCGACTGCTAAACGCTTCAGAATTCCTGCAAATGGCCGGTCGGGCGGGCCGGCGGGGCATGGACAAGCTGGGGCACGTGGTCGCAGTTCAGACGCGCTTTGAAGGCGCAAAAGAAGCCTCGTATTTGGCAACAGCCAAAGCCGACCCCCTCGCCAGTCAGTTTACTCCCAGCTACGGCATGGTGCTGAATTTGCTGCAAACTCACACTCTCGACGAAGCTCAAGAGTTGGTAGAGCGGAGTTTCGGTCAATACCTATCTACCTTGTACTTGCAGCCGCAGCAAGCAGAATTAGACCGATTGCAAACAGAATTGGCAGTCCTCGAAGAGTCCCTGGCCGCCGGAGGAAATGTCTCCACCCTGGAAAAAGAGCTCGCCCATTACGAAAAATTGCAGGGAAGACTCAAAGAAGACAAACGTTTGCTGAAAACTTTATTGCAGCAAGCTGAAGAAGCCAGATTTAAGGAAATGTCCGTAGCTGTGGCTTTTGCAGTGCTCGGCACGGTTCTGAGTCTCAAAGGCAAGCACGTTCCGACAGCCAAAAGATCGCACACAACTCCTGTACCCGCCGTACTGGTTGCCAAAATCGCAGGTTCCGGCCAAGCACCAAATTTGGTGTGCTTGGGCAAAGATAACCGCTGGTATGTCGTCGCCATTAGCGATGTCGCTAGCCTGCACGCCGAATTACCCCGCTTGAGCGTTGCAGATACCTTGAACCCGCCACCGGAAATGCCCCTGAGACTCGGCCAGTGCCGCTTGGGAACTGAAGAAACTGCTTCAATTGCTGCATCGATCCCACAATTGCCGACACCGGAACCGAGCCCAGAGGCGATCGAGCAACAGCAGAAAATCGCAGCCCTAGAAGCTAAGCTAGAAATTCACCCGGTTCTAGAATGGGGAAATCCCGGTACTTTGCTCAAACGCCAGCGCCGCCGGGAAGAATTGAAAAAAGAAATCCGCAAAAGCGAAGAAGACTTAGAAAAGCAGAGATCTCGCTACTGGGAGGAATTTCTCAACTTAATCGACATATTGCTCAATTTCGGCTGCTTGGAAAGAGTAGTTTCGGCAAATGGAAACCGAGATGACTCCTCCGGCAGGTTGGTACCGACAATCTTGGGTCAAGCTTGCGCCGCCATTCGCGGCGATAACGAACTGTGGTTGGGTTTGTCCCTGATGTCTGCGGAGTTTGACGAACTCGACCCCCACCACCTCGCTGCTGCTTGCGCGGCCTTAGTTACAGAAGTTTCTCGGCCAGACAGTTGGACTCACTACTCGCTGTCGCCAGAAGTTTTGGCACCTTTGGACAATCTGCAAAAAGGCTTGCGCCGCCGATTGTTTCAAGTGCAGCGCAAGCACGATTCTGCAATCCCAATTTGGCTGGAACGGGATTTAGTAACTTTGGTCGAACAGTGGGCTTTGGGTGTTGAATGGCTGGAACTGATTAGCCATACGAGTTTGGATGAAGGGGATGTGGTGCGGATTTTGCGCCGGACTTTGGATTTCTTGTCTCAGATTCCTCATGTTCCTCATGTTTCGGATTCTTTGCGGAGGAATGCTTGTCGGGCGATGCAGTTAATCGATCGTTTTCCGGTGAATGAAGCTGCAACTTAGAAAAGTGTTGACAGTTGACAGTTGACAGTTGACAGTTGGCTGTTGACAGTTGACAGTTGGCTGTAAGCTTTCCGGCATCTAAATTGTATTTTTGGTTTTTCAACCCAAATGCACCCAGGTTTTAATCTAAAATCGTTTCCGGTGGCATCGGTATTGTTCAAATGCCCAAATGTCCAAACAGTCAACTGTCAACTGTCATGAGGAATAGACCCAGATTTACATCTAATATCAATTCCGGTAGCATCGGAATAGTAAAATCCAGTCCACAGTCAACAATCACGAACGGTGCAACCGAAAGCGATCTAATTTATCTGCGTTAATCTGTGTTTATCTGCCTTCATCTGCGGTTAAAAAAAGAGAATGTATTAACCGCCCCGGACAAGGGATGGACGCCCATTCACGCAGAGGTCTAGAAGAGAGATAGGAATCATTCGGATGCTAACATATTCGATCTAAAATCCCAAATCCCAAATCTAAAATCCCAAATCTAAAATCCCAAATCTAAAATCTAAAATCTAAAATCTAAAAT